>JAWOCW010000345.1:0-7917 GCA_046483615.1 Desulfosudaceae bacterium | reverse complement strand
TGTAGGCCCGGTCGTTTTTTATTTTTATAAACATTCGGAATAAAATCAGCGCCACTATAATAAATACGATCAGTAGCGCTGTTATCAGTAACCATCCCCGGTAGGCGATAAACAAGGGCAGAATATTGTCCAGTAAGCGGACGAACATCCGTAAGGACTCTTCAAGCAGCATGGCCAGTGATTCAGACAGGCTGGCATCGGACATTTTATCCGCGAATTTGACCTGGTACAGGTAATGCCCTAAATGAGAACCGATAATGCCGGTAAACAGCCAGATAAATTTATCCAGAATGTTGCCCATCGCATTGTCTCCTTTTCAGAGAGGCCTTTTCTTATCGGTGTTGACGGGAAAACTTTCTGTTTCTCAGCCCGAGTCCCGGCAGGGGCCTTTGGACCCGATTTCGTTTAGCTGATGACAGAACGCGTTTTACCTGTCATGTAAAAAAAAGAATATGGGAAAGCTTGTCAATTTCTTACTACACGCAGGAAAAAAAATCAACCGTGTCAAGCAGGACCGGGGCAAGGAGGAGTCATGCCCGTCTCAGTTCCGGACCTGGATAACCCGTTCCGGGAAATTGGTAAAGATACCGTCAACGCCTATCCGGAGTAATTGCTGGATTATGTCCACCCGGTTGACCGTGAACACGAAGGCCCGGCATCCAGCCTGGTGAATGGCGTCGATAAGCTCGGCCGAGGCCAGTTCCACGGCCGGATGAATGGAGTAAAAAGAGGCCGCTTCGGCCAGAATCTTTCCGGGCCGGCGGGTTTTGGCGGACAGGTTGGGGGCGACCGGTATCTCCGGGCAGGCCGCTTTGGCCGCTTTAACGCGATTATGGTTGAAAGAGGATAAAAGAAACTGGTCGTAGCGCCAGCCGTGACGGCTGACGTAGCGTTCAAGCAACTGGAGGACGGGCCGGGTGGTGTGGCGGCCTTTCAGTTCGATATTGATATTGATCCGGCGGTCCATGGCGTCGAGAACTTCCGACAGAAACGGGATCTTTTCTCCCTGGCCGGCGTCCAGTGTTCTTAGGCGGTCCAGGCTCAGGCGCGACAAGGGGCCGGTTCCGTTGGTGGTTCGTTCCAGGCGCTTGTCGTGGATGACGACCAGTTCGCCGGCCACGGCGTAAACATCCAGTTCGATCCAGTCGGCGCCGAGTTCCACGGCCTTGCGGAATGCGGCCAGGGTGTTTTCCGGGGCGTGGCCGCTGGCGCCCCGGTGGGCCAGGCAGATCAGCGGACGGTTCATTAAAAATCCTTGTTATTTGTATTGTCGGATAGAGGTGGCGCTGGTGCGGTAAACCGGCCGGTATTTGAAGTTTTCCCGATACCAGACCGGGGCGGCCAGGGCCGGCAGCAGCTCCGTCTGGTTCTGTCCCGGGACACTTTGGCCCGGGTTAATCGTCGCCAGAGACTGCTTGATCGTTTCAGCCGACAACAGCTCTGCCGGTGGTACTGTTGAGACGTCAGCCGCGCTGGGCAGATCCACCACCAGCCGCTGCTGGGTCAGGACAGCCTGGGCGGTTTCCAGGAGCTGGTTTTCGGTAACGGACAGGTCACGGCCCAGGCCGGGTCTGACCAGGTTTTTTCCGTTATCGGGCGGGGTTGCCTGGTGGCTGATAAAAAGCGCTTCCACGGGAATATCCTTTTCCCGGAGGCCCGTGATAATATCCCGGTCCTGTTCGGTGGCCGCCATGATGATAACCGGATGGGCGTTGACCTCTTTTCTGGGACGCCGGTCCTGGCTGAAGACGCTTTTTCTGGTCAGGTATCCGCGGTCGTTATAACATTGCGCCAGGGTTTCCAGGCCGTGATCAGTGGTGATCTGCCTGGCTTCCTGGACAGTGTAAAAATGTCTGACGTTTTTCAGTGTTTTTTTGATGATCACTACCGTTCCCCGGCCGGAGCGGTGGTTGAGGCGCGCTCCCAGAAAAATCATGGTTGCCTCCTGTCGGCGCTGGCCGCGTTCGAAGCATTTTCAGGATGTTGGTTCGGGCCGGTGATATATTCAAAGGCCGCGTAAACCGGAAAATGATCCGAGGGATAGAAGTCCCTGAACTGGTCAGTGATGATCTGCCTGGTTCGCGGGTGGGCGTTGTGGCGCCACAAGATCCAGTCTACCCGGCTGCTGATCGGACAACCGGTAAAATTATGAAAGGTGCCGGGAGCTTCCGGGTCAAAAGGATCCCGAAAGGGCGGTTGGGTCAAGGAACCATCTGTCAGCGATTGATAACAGGCGCTTTGCGGTCCGGCGTTAAAATCACCGGCAATAATCTCCGGTGTGCCGGGCGCGGCAAAGGCGGCCAGGCGCCTGAGAATGATGTCGACGCTCTTTTGCTGGACATATTCGCTGAAATCAAAATGAGTGTTCAGGCAGACTAAACGTTTGTCGCCGTTGAGGAATTCGCCGATAACGGCCTGGCGCGGCCACTTGCTCTCCGGCATGCGGCTGGGCACCGCCGGGGTGTCGCTTAAAAAGAAATGGTCATGAGCCCGGCACTGCCAGATTTTTTTATGGAAAATTAAAACATTCTGCCAGAAGGAGGGAGCCGGACGGCGTTCGCCCAGGCAGCCGTAGTCGCTTAAAACGGTCCTGAAAAAAGCGGCCTGGAAATCATTGACCTCCTGCATGGCGATAAAATCAGGCTGCCAGGCGGCGAACAGTTCGGTGAAGGCGGCTTTGCGGTTTTTCCAGCTGAACTCACCGGAATCGGCCAGTCCGAAGCGGACATTTATCGTCATGACGGAAAAACCGTCGGGTTTGTTTTGGTGGCGCGGTGTCATCTCCGCACAGATATCCCGGTTCGGCTGTTATTGTCAAGTCAGAAAGGAGTGTTTTGCTTGACCTGTAATAACCGTATGATAATATATGCCGTTCTGCTTTGTAACTTAAGAGATGGAGGATAAATTGAAACAGACGGCCTCAGATCAGGAAAGCCCCCTTGTTATCGAGGGTGCTCAGGTTTCATTACGACAGATTGTGGACGCAGCCAGGGCGAATGCCCGCGTTGAAATCGGCACCCGGGCCGGTTTTACTGAAAACATGGAACAATCAAGGGGTATTCTCGAGGATGCCCTTGAAGAAAGTCTGCCCGTATACGGGGTGACAACAGGTTTCGGCAAGTGCTGCGGTAAGCAGATGATCGCCGATGTCGCCAGGCAGAACGGCGCCAACCTGATTCGTTTTCACGGTTGCGGAACCGGCCGGGCCTTTGATATCGAAGAAACCCGGGCAGCCATGATATGCCGGCTCATCTGCTTCGCCAGGGGCTATTCCGGTGTTTCCACAGAGCTTATGGAAAAAATCACCGCTTTTCTGAACGAACATATAACGCCGGTCGTGCCCGAAGAAGGGTCCGTGGGCGCCTCGGGTGATCTGACGCCCATGTCCTACGTCGCGGCCGCTCTTATGGGAGAAAGGCAGGTTTTCTACCGCGGACGGAAGATTCCCGCGGCCGAGGCCCTGGCCGAAGCGGGTCTGACGCCTTACCACTTCGCCCCCAAAGAGCCGCTGGGCATGATGAACGGAACGGCGATGATGACGGGTGTTTCCATTATGACCGTGGATCGGGCGGAAAAAATACTGAAAGCCGCCATTTGCGCCACAGCCTTGAGTATCCACGCTCTGATGGGCAATTCCCATCACTACCATCCGGCCATATCAACGGCCAAGCCTCATCCGGGTCAGGGATATGTCGCCGAAGGGATCGCTGCTCTGCTCGTGTCCGAAAGCCCGGCAGAAATTTTTTCCACCAACTCTCCCGAGACGCTGCAGGATCCCTATTCCATCCGCTGTTCTCCTCAGATACTGGGTGTTCTGGCCGATGCTCTGGAGTGGGTGCGTCACTGGGTCGAAATCGAGGCCAACAGCGCCAATGATAATCCATTATTCGATCCGCAGTCCGGCAGGATTCTCATGGGCGGCAATTTTTACGGCGGTCATATCGCCTTTGCCATGGACGCGCTGAAATCGGCTCTGGCCTCGGTGGCCGACATGGCCGACAGGCAGGTGGCGCTGATGATCGATGCCAATTCCAGCCGGGGACTGCCGGCGGATCTGGTACGCGTGGAAGAGCCTGAAAAACCGTTTCATCACGGGTTCAAAGCCATGTCCATCAGCGCTTCCGCGCTCGCGGCGGAAGCCCTGAAAGGAACCATGCCGGCGGCGTCCTTCTCCCGGTCCACCGAATCACATAACCAGGATAAGGTCAGCATGGGAACCATCGCCGCCCGTGATGCCAGGCGCACCTGTTCCCTGGTGGAAAAAACCCTTGCCATTCAGTTGATCACCGCGGTTCAGGCCTGTGAGATCCGGGGCAGAATCGATCAACGGCCCCGGTTGGAACGGCTGATAAAAAATATTCGAAAAATCGCGCCGCCGACCATTGAAGACAGGCCCATGGATGAGGATATTGCCAACCTTGCCTCAGCAATTGTTTCATCGGAAATGTTTACCGAGCCGTGACAGGTTCTTTATTTTTTGTTTAATCGGGTAAAATATGACAAAGACTGACGACAGTAAGAGCTGTGAGCTCACGTTTGAGGTGCCCTTTCACGACATGGATCCCATGCAGGTGATGTGGCACGGCAATTACTACAAGTATTTCGATATCACCCGCGACGCCCTGTTCCGCAAACTGGGCGTGGATCTTTACCATGTTTATCAGGATACCCGGTTCATCTTCCCCATTATCCGGACGAGCGTCAAACACGTCTTCCCTCTGCGGTTCAGGGATGAGTTCATCTGCCGGGCGACGCTGATGGACGTGAGTCACAAAATCACGATTGGCTTTGAAATCCGGCTGACGGAGCAAAACCGGATCAGCGCCAGGGGGAAAAGCGAGCAGGTGGCCGTCAAAATACCGGAAATGGAAACCATGTTCAAAATACCGGATGAGATCAGGCACTCCCTGGGGTTTGAATGATGATTACCAAAACACCGGAAGCTTTTATCGCCGGTTACGAAAGGCTCAGTGCCTGGTCGGACATTCTGGACCGGATCAATATTTTTCCCGTGGCCGACGGCGATACGGGCCGAAATCTGATCGTCAGCCTGTCTCCGCTCAGAGAGCTGGACAACCGCGACATCAACGAGACCAGCTGGCGGTTGTTACTGGCCGCCAGGGGCAATGCCGGTAATATTGCCGTACAGTTCATTACCGAACTGCTGGCAGGTGATGATGCCGGTGATGCGTTTGGTGATGATGCCGTGGCCCTGCTTTGCCGGGGGGCGCGTGCCGGGGCGGCCGGCGCCCGGCAAGCCGTTGGCGCGCCCCGGGACGGGACCATGCTTACGGTTCTGGATCAATTCGCGGAAGCGCTGGAAAGCCTGCCAAAAAAGAATGATTCTTCGGAGATTGTGGAACCCGTCCTGGATCGGCTGGAGGCGGCCGTGCATTCAACCACGGACCTGCTGCCGGAACTCCAGGCGGCCGATGTTGTCGATGCCGGCGCGCTGGGAATGTTTTTGTTCCTGGAAGGGTTCCTGAAAAAGGCTTTTGCGCAGAAGGAGTCATTCCGTTCGATTCACGATATATTCGGCGACAGGCTCCGGATCGACCCGTCTTTTGAAAAATCGGAAAAAAACGGATATTGCGTTGATTTCGTGGTGCGCGTGGACGGGGATTCAGAGCAATGGCTGCGCCAGATTGAACAATCCGATGACAGTGTGATGGCCTATAAGTTCCAGGATTACGCCAAGATTCATCTTCATACCGGTGACAGCCGGGAAATGAAGCAGAAGGCCGAAAGAATGGGGCGGGTCATCCGCTGGAGTGAAGACAGTCTGCTC
The DNA here is from genome assembly GCA_046483615.1 of Desulfosudaceae bacterium. Classification (GTDB taxonomy): domain Bacteria; phylum Desulfobacterota; class Desulfobacteria; order Desulfobacterales; family Desulfosudaceae; genus CAYTQK01. The sequence continues at coordinate 2,129 of JAWOCW010000345.1, read as the reverse complement.
GAACAGACCAAAGATTTCAATCTGCCGGCACGGCCGGGTCCGATCCATATCATTACCGACGCGGCCGGTTCCCTCTCCCGTGATCTGGCGCGACGCCTGGGCGTAACGCTTCTGGACAGTTATATCACCTTCGGTGACAGGTCTCTTCCCGAGACATGCGTCTCCCCGGACGAGCTTTACCGGGCCATGCGCGACAAGGTCAACGCCTCGACCTCACAGGCTTCCGTGTTCGAGCGTCATCAGCATTACGAGAGGCTTCTGGATCAACATGAAAGACTTCTTTACCTGTGCGTCGGCTCCGTATACACTGGCAACTACCGGGTGGTCATGGAGTGGAAAAAACGGCATGATCCGGACAATCGTCTTACGGTAATCGACACCGGCGCGGCTTCAGGACGCCTTGCCGGGGCAGTCATCGCCACGGCCGAATACGCCGCCCGGGTCCGGGAACCGGATCAGGTTGTGGAATTTGCCGAAAAAGCGGTAGAAAACAGCAAAGAGTATATTTTTCTTGATGAACTAAAATACCTGGCGGCAGGCGGCCGCATGTCGAAAGCCGGCGCGTTCGTGGGTGATTTTCTGCATCTGAAACCGGTCGTCACCCCAACCGCGCGGGGAGCCGAGAAAGTCGGTCTTGTCCGCCATGCCGAAGCCCAGGTACGCTTCGCTCTGGACCGGCTGGCCGAAGATCTGCGGGGAAAGCCGACCCCCCTGATCCTGCTTGAATATTCCGACAATCGGCACTGGCTGGAAGAGCGGGTCATGACCGAAGTGAAACGGCTTTTTCCGACAGCCGAAATCGTCCTGCAGCCGCTTTCTCTGACATCGGGAGTTCATATCGGTCCCGGCGCGTGGGCCGTGGCCTGCTATGGCGATTAGCCCGGTTTTTTTGAAATGCGTTTTTATCAATCGAAACATATCATGGGCCATTCATCTTCACTGACAGACCGGCGGACAGGGACGGGTGCTGCGGGACGGTTCGCGATTGTTATTCCGGTATACAATCACAGCCGCCAGGTCGAAGGCGTTATTGCCGAAGCCCTGAAACTTGATCTGCCCATATTCGTGGTAGATGATGGCTCCACGGATGACACCTGCCGGCGCATCAGTCGATACCAGGAGATAAGCATCCTGCGCCATGAGAAGAACCGGGGCAAAGGCGCCGCTTTGATGACCGGTTTTCGTCAGGCCGCTCGAATCGCCGACTGGGCGATTACTCTTGACGCCGACGGCCAGCACAACCCCGGAGACGCGACCGTTCTGATGAAGGCAGCCGAACAATCACCGGGAGCTTTTATTATCGGGCATCGCATGGGGATGGATAACCCTAATGTCAGATGGACAAGCCGGTTCGGCCGGAAATTCTCCAATTTCTGGGTAAGAGTCTGCGGCGGACCGGTCATGGCCGATTCGCAAAGCGGATTCAGAATCTATCCGCTGCCGAAGGCGACGCGTCTGGGTGCTTCTTCCCGGAGATTTGAATTTGAAGTTGAAATTCTGGTGCTTGCCCATTGGCATCGTATTCCCGTTGTCGAGGTGCCGGTCGGTGTCAATTACCTGCCGCGCCATGAGCGGATATCCCATTTTCGTCCCTGGAGAGATTTTTTCAGGAACTCAAAAACGTTTTCCAGCCTGCTGCTGCGAAGGTTTTTCTTCAAACCGGCGGCGGTTGAATATGATGATGTCCCGGGTTAGATGGAATATCCGGGTTAGCCCGGATATTTCACGTATTCCGCAAATCAAAAATGACAATTTGTAATTTTGTAATGACTGCTTAATGAAATGTAAATAATTGGAATAATTCAATAAAGAAATTCTTTTCAAAAAAATTCATGAAATATTCGGGTTAGAGGATGAAGCCGTTGCCACCACTGCCGAAACAGATACTACTGAGAGGTCTTCCGCTTCTTGCCGGCCTGCTGCTGCTGGTTGTCATGGTCATCGCCCTGTTCGGTATCCGTTTTGAAACCGATATTATTCAGACCCTGCCCCGGGGCAACGCGGTCATGGCTGACGGCGCTTATGTTTTGTTGAATCATCCTTACCAGAACCGGGTATTTATAGACATGCACCTGGAGCAGAACAATCCCGATATGCTGGTCGAGGCCGCGGAATTTGTTAAAGCCGAG
>JAWOCW010000086.1:0-4585 GCA_046483615.1 Desulfosudaceae bacterium | reverse complement strand
AAACTGTGAAGCGACCGGCTGTCAGCCTTACGGTGTATGCTGTCAAAAATAATTCTACCAGATTGACGGCGTTCACCTCAAATAAAATCCCAAATATTTTTAGGGGTAAGTGGCTAAAATATTATAATTTTTTAAAAAAGCTGGTGGAGCGGCCCGGGGGGAGCCAGGGATTGGAATTGGCATCAGTCGGGTAATCAGGCGGTTAAAATGACCTGCTCAAGTTCGTTGAGCAGGGTCCAGCGGCAGGGGACGGTATTTTCCGCGGCCACCGCGGCAAGATGGTGGTCAAAATAAAACTGGCTGATCTGCCAGAGGCGGTGGTCAATAGCAATGGTTAAGCGGGTGGCGTTGGCAACGGCTGTGACGCGGCATCGGGGCAGACCGGACAAGCCAAGGCCTTCGGCTTTCAGAGCGGCCTCCTTGGCCGTCCAGCAGCGGAAGAAGATTTCGGGCCGGTTCTGTTCAAACAGTTCTTCTTCCGGCGGGGGCACGATTTTGGCGAACATCCGGTCAGAGGGATTGCGAACGGCGGTTTTTTCCACGTCCAGGCCGATCGGGCTGGTGGCGGCCAGGCCGGCCACAAAAGCTTCCTTGTGAGACAGGGACCAGAAAACACCCTCGGCCGGCCGGGGAACGCCTTGAGACGTCTTAGGAAGCGTTTCCGGCAGGAAGAGTCCGGATTTTTCCGTGGAAAATCGCAAGGCCCGACGGGCGAGGCGGCTCAGCCGGGGCTGTTTCTGCTTCAACGGCAACCCCGCCGGGGCTTCCGGGACAGACATTATGACCGGCAAAAGGACATTCATGGAGGTATTCGCGGCCAGGATCGTTACCGGGTAAAATGGGTGATAATCGCTTCGGTCAGCCCTTCGATGGTATAGGTAGCGGCAGTGATATCAATTTTAAAGCCCTCTTGTTCGGCCGTGGAGGTGGTAATCGGGCCGATGGAGGCCATCCGGACGCCCCGCAACAGCCGGCTTCGTTCGTCGGGATCTTCCGGCAGCAGAGCCTTAAAATTTATGACCGTGGAGGAGCTGGTGAAAGTGATCAGGTCAACCCGCTCTTCGGCCAGGGCCGTGCGGAGTTCTTCCGCGGCGGAGGTATCCGGAACGGTGTAGTAAGCGGATATTTCATCCACGACGGCGCCCATGTTGATGAGTTCTTCCGGCAGGATCGGTCGGGCCCCGGCAGCCCGCGGCAGCAGCACCGCCTTGTCTCGCATCTCTTCTTGTTCAAAGGCCGTGATGACCGCTTCGGCCCGGTAACTGTCCGGGAGGATATCGGAGGTTATTCCGAAATCCAGTAACCGCTGTCTGGTAGCCGGTCCGATAACGGCTGTTTTTAAATGGCCCAGGGCGCGGGCGTCCCGGCCGCTGGCGAATAAACGTTCGAAAAAGCAGGAAACGCCGTTGACGCTGGTAAAAACCAGCCAGTCATAGTCGGCCAGTTTCTCCAGGCAGGCGTCCAGAGGAGCGGTGTCTTCGGCGGGCCGGACGTTGATGGTGGGGCAGGCCAGGCAGTCGGCGCCGTATGACGACAGCAGCCGCATGAAACCGCTGGCCTGGGGGCGGGCCCGGGTAACCACGATGGTTTTGCCGAACAGGGGGCGGGTTTCAAACCAGCTGATGGTTTCCCGCAGCCGGACCACCTGGCCGATGACAATGATACAGGGAGCCCGCAGTCCGGCCCGGTTGACTTCGTCCACAATATTGTCGAGAGAGCCGGTAACCGTCTGCTGCCGGGGGGTGGTGCCCCAGCGAACCAGGGCCACGGGAGTGTCGCCGGCCATGCCATGGGCGGTAAGCTGTTCCACAATAGAGGGCAGGTTTTTAACGCCCATTAAAAAAACCAGGGTGCCGCCGAGGCCGGCCAGGGCGGGCCAGTTGAGGCTGGATTCGTTTTTGGAGGGATCCTCGTGGCCGGTAATCAGCGAGACCGCCGAAGTGTGTTCCCGGTGGGTCAGGGGAATGCCGGCATAAGCGGGGGCGGCAATGGCCGAGGTGACGCCGGGCACAATCTCAAAGGGAATATTTTCCGCCGCCAGTATTTCGGCTTCCTCGCCGCCCCGGCCGAAGATAAAAGGATCGCCGCCCTTGAGCCGGGCGACCAGGTGCCCCTGGCGGGCCTTGTCGGCGATGAGCTGATTAATGCCTTCCTGGGAAAGGGTGTGGTCGCCGCCTTTTTTACCGACGTAGATGATTTCAGCCGCGGGTGAACACAATTCCAGCAAACGGGGCGAGGCCAGGTAATCATATATGACCACTTCGGCCTGACGGATACATTCGGCCCCCCGCCGGGTAATCAGGTCCGGGTCGCCCGGACCGGCGCCGATCAGGTAAACTTTTCCAGTCATTGTTCTTGTCATCCGATTCCGTCTGGTTTTTCAGACGTGATCCGTTTATAAATTATAAATTGTTGCCTGGCGAGATCTCGGCCCGGATGTTCATGAAATATCCGGGCCGGCGGTATTGTCGTCCGCTTCCATGAGAGCGGACAAAATCTCCCCGGCGCCGGCTGCCAGCAGCTTATCCGCCAGGTTAATCCCGAGTTCGGCAGCCTTATCCCTCGGCCCGGTTACCGCATCGCGGATGATAGTGGTGCCGCTGAGGTCGGCCACCAGCCCCCGCATGGACAGGGTCTCGCCGACCACCGTGGCCAGGCCGGCAATGGGGACCTGGCAGCCGCCTTCCAGCCGGTGCAGAAAAGCGCGCTCGGCCGTGACCGCGGTGCGGGAGTCGGCATGGTCGAGGGTTTCAACCAGCGGCAGCACAATTTCGTCGTTGGTTCGTATTTCCAGGCACAAAGCGCCCTGGGCCACGGCCGGCAGCACCACCTCCTGGTCCAGTTGTTCGGTGATGCGGTCCGCCAGTCCCAGGCGGGTCAGGCCGGCGGCTGCCAGAATAATGGCGTCCATCTGGCGTTGTTCCAGCTTGGACAGACGCGTGTCAACGTTTCCCCGCAGGGGCACGATGACGACATCCGGCCGGGCGTGACAGAGCTGGGAGGCTCGTCGCAGGCTGCTGGTGCCGACCCGAACCCCCGGGGGCAGGTCGGAAAAACCGGTATGCCCGGCCGAGATAAGAGCGTCACAGGGACTTTCCCGCCGGGGCACGGCGCCCACGGACAATCCTTCGGGGATCGCCGAGGGCATATCCTTCATGCTGTGCACGGCCAGGTCGATTTCGCGGTTCAGCAAGGCCTCCTCGATCTCTTTGACAAACAGCCCCTTGCCCCCGATTTTGGCCAGGGGAGTGTCAATAATTTTATCGCCCCTGGTTTTAATGACGCGCAATCGGCAGTCCCGTTCCGGGAATTTTTCGCGGAGACGGTCTTTGACCCAGTTGGCCTGGCACAGGGCCAGCTTGCTGCCCCGGGTTCCAATAATTATTTCCTTATTTGATGATGGCATATATCCCCGGTTATCCGCAGCTGGCGCAGGAACCGGCCGTGCAGCCGCTGCAGGCCGAGGTTCCGGCGGATTGGCTGACGGTTTCCCCGCTTTCGTTTTTGGAAAGAAAGCCGCAGGCCGACATGATCCTTTTTACGCCTTCGGCCCCGCACAATTCACAGGCAGAGGGTTCCTTCTTGCCCATGACCAGCGATTCAAACCGCCGGCCGCATTTATCACACTGATATTCATAAATAGGCATCGGTGGTACTCCTTAAGTCCTTTTTTGTTTCAGTATTGTCGCGAAGGCATCCTTTATAACAGAAAAATCAGAATCCGCAACCGTGCGCGGATCCATTAAAAAATGATCTTTTTCTATGCGGCCGATAATCGGCGGCCGGCTTTGCCGCAGCTCTTTTTCCAGGTGAACGGAACTGAGGCCTTTTATCCGGACCACCACGCACTGCGTGGGAATTTTTAAAAAGGGGAAAGATCCGCCCCCGGCCCGGGAAAAGGAGTCCTGGACGGTCACCTCCAGGCGGCGGTGGCCTAAATCATTGAGGCTGGCCGCCAGTGAGGCCGCTTTTTCCCGGATCATCTCCACCGGCGCGGTAATCATCCGCAGGGTGGGAATGGTCTGGACGGCCTGGTTTTTATCACGATATTGGCGGAGAGTAATTTCCAGAGCGGCCAGAGTCAGCTTGTCAATGCGGAGGGCCCGGGTCAAGGGGTTCTTCCGCAGGCTGGACAAGATTGGTTCCTTTCCAACAATAATACCGGCCTGGGGGCCGCCCAGCAGTTTATCCCCGCTGAAAGTGACAAGGTCGGCGCCTGCTGCCACGGCGTCGCTGATAGTGGGCTCATGAGCCAGGCCGTACTCGGCGAAATCAATAAAGGTGCCGCTGCCGAGGTCGTTCATGACCGGAATGTCATGCTCCCGGCCCAGCGAAGACATCTCCTCCAGGCTGACTTCGGCGGTAAATCCCACCAGCCCGTAGTTGCTGGTATGGACTTTCATCAGCAGGGCGGTCTGGTCGGAGATGGCTTCCCGGTAGTCGGCCGGGTGGGTGCGATTGGTAGTACCGACTTCTTTCAGTCGGCAGCCGCTTTTCTCCATGACTTCCGGGATCCGGAAAGAGCCTCCGATTTCAATCAGTTCTCCCCGGGAAACGATTACTTCCCGGTCCCGGGCCAATGACT
>JAWOCW010000052.1:0-8331 GCA_046483615.1 Desulfosudaceae bacterium | reverse complement strand
AAAACCGCCGGGACCTTACTCTTATCAAACACTTTCTTGAAAAGTGGCTCCAGGGAGAAGCCGCCCTGGAATATTGCCGCTGAACCGGATCGGCCGGATAATAATTTTCAAAAAATAACATTGGGGGCATCACCAGGAACCAGCCCATGACTATTTCCAAGACTATCCCTGAGACTATCCCTAAGACGATCATTGACCTTTCGGCTCTTATCAGCGCCTCACCACCTGACAGCCAGGCTTTTGACGCCATTAATATCACCTATTCCGACCACGCCGAGGGAGCCGCCCAGGCCCAGGCGCTGTTGAACGTTCCGGCCGGGGCCTTTCGTAACTCCGAAGGCTGGGCCACGGAAGAGATCACCAGGCTGGGCACCCACAGCACCACCCATGTCGACGCTCCCTGGCATTTTAACAGCACCATTGCCGGCCAGCCCGCTTTAACCATTGATCAGCTGCCCCTGTCCTGGTTTTTCGCCGACGGAGTGGTACTTGACATGACCCACAAAAAAAAGGGCCGGCCGGTTGAGCCGGCCGACCTTCAGAAGGGCCTCCAGCAGATTGGCTACCCACTTAAATCCCATGATATAGTGCTGATTCAAACCGGCTGCGACCGGTACTACGGTCAACCCGATTATATCTTTCAAGGCCCGGGGGTCAGCGCCGCGGCCACCCGCTGGCTTTATGACCAGGGTATCCGGGTCATGGGCATCGACGCCTGGGGCTGGGACGAACCCCTTGATCTTCAGGCGGAACGGGCCGCCGAGGCGCCGACCAGCGGCGTCTTCTGGGCCGCCCACCAGGTTGATCTGCCCTATGTTCACATGGAACGCCTGGTCAACCTGGCCGCCCTGCCGCCCTTTGGCTTCAAAGTGGCCTGCTTTCCCCTTAAAATAGAAAAGGCCAGTGCCGGCCCGGCGCGGGTGGTAGCCATCCTGGACGATTAGCCCGGATATTTCCTGAATTTTTTAAAAAGACGGGGCTGAATGAGGAAGCCGACCAACGTATTAGAAAAGCTGGAAGAGATTGCCGCCGCCCGCTTTCTTTCGGCCAGAGGCAGCCATGACTGGGAACATACCCGGCGGGTGACCCGGCTGAGCCGGACCATCGGTGAACAGGAAGGGGCCGACCTGACTATTGTCACAGCCGGCGCTCTTTTGCATGATATCGGCCGCGGCGACCGTGACAAGGCCGGCCTTCAGGACTGTCATGCCCGGGCCGGCGCCCTGCTGGCAAAAAAGATTGTGGCGGAACTGCCCTTTTCCGAAAAACAACGGGAGAATATTGTGCATTGTGTGGAGGCCCATCGGTTTCGACGTCCCCCGACCCCCGGCACGACCGAAGCCAAAGTAGTCTTTGACGCTGACAAGCTGGACGCCATTGGAGCCGTGGGCGTGGCCCGGGCCTATCTGTTTGCCGGCGAGCTGGGAGCCTGCCTGCACAATCCTGATATTGACGTGACCCGGGCAGAGGCCTATTCCAGCAATGACACCGGTTACCGGGAATACCTGGTCAAGCTCCGCCGGATCAAAGAGCGCCTGCTGACGGAATCCGGCCGGAACCTGGCCCGGGCTCGCCACCAGTACATGACTGATTTTTTTACCCGGTTTCTGGATGAATATGACGGAAAATGCTGAACAGCCGCCCCGCCGGCCGAAGGCCCCCAAAAAAAATACGGTGCCCGATTCATTCTCCGGGGGGGGGGGGGAGGGGGGGGGGGAAGCCGGTCGCAAACTTTTCAGTATGCGTACGAATGAATCAGGCAAACCGTATTATCAAAAACCGGTTTATTAATTACCATAAACCGATTTATTTAACCTTGATCTTAATTTAAACATAACCTATTTTAAATATAAGTTATACAATATGCGTGCCAGAAAATTGGCCCAACCTCTTTCAACCAATAATGTCTTGTAATATTTATAAATAAAAATTATGCCTGTGGTCTGGTTGCTTATCAGAATCAGCCGGGTCGAAGATTTTTTGTTCTTGCGGGACAATTTTCTGTCTCAACCTACAAGACACTGTCTTATATAATGAGACAGATTTAAAAAACGACTTGCGCCGGTCAAGGATGATCAGGTAGGCTCGGTTAAGTCCCCCGAAAAAACAAACCGGAAATAATACAGGAAAAACCTATGACCATGAACACTGTCAGCAGAATCGACCCCCTGGTAACCATCAAAAATGTTCTCGTCAGTGTGTCCGACAAAAGAGGACTGGCTGATTTTATCCCCCGGCTGCTGGAGGCCTCCCCCCGGGCGCACCTTTATTCCACCGGCGGCACCTTCACGGCCATCAGCCAGGCACTGGGCGACCAGGCGGACAAACGGCTGACCCCGGTTTCCGAGTACACCGGCCAGCCGGAAACCCAGGGAGGACTGGTCAAAACCCTGGATTTCAAAATTTACCTGGGCCTGCTCACCGAAGCTTATAACGAGGCCCACGCCGAAGACATGAAGCGAACCGGCGCCGTTCCCATCGACCTGGTCGTGGTCAATCTCTATCCTTTTGTCAAGACCATCGCCGGGCCGGAGGTGACTCCGGAACAGGCCCGGGGGAATATCGATATCGGCGGGCCTTGCATGCTCCGGGCCGCGGCCAAAAACTTCATCCGGGTGGCGCCGGTGGTCGATCCCGGAGACTATGACCGGGTCTTGCGGGAAATGGAGCAAAACCAGGGGGCTCTTTCCCTGGAAACCAGGTTTGAACTGGCCGGCAAAGCCTTTGAACACACGGCCGGGTATGACCGGGCCATTGCCGATTACCTGGCCGGCACCGGCATCGAACAAATAAAATCCTGCTATAATTAATTATATCACCAAAACAAGGAGGCCGCGCCACCATGACCGACAGCCTGAAACAATCTTACCGTACCATCATGGATGATCATTTCCCCCCGCAAATGGAAATTGCCTTTATCGAATCCGGCCGGCGCCAGACCCTGTTTTATGAAAAAGTCACCTGGACCATCGCGGGAGTCGAGAAAGGCCTGCGCTATGGAGAGAATCCCGGGCAGGAGGCCGCCCTGTATCGGCTGGTTAACGGCAACCTGGTCCTGGGTGAGGTTGAGACCATTTTACCCGGCCAATACCTGGCCTCGGACGTGGAACTGCTTCAGTCCGGCAAACACCCCGGCAAAACCAACCTGACCGACGCTGACAACGCCTTGAACATCCTCAGGTATTTTACCGACCGGCCGACCGCGGTCATAGTCAAGCACAACAATCCCTGCGGGGTGGCCCGGTCCGACAACCTGGAAACGGCTTATCAACGGGCCTACCTGGCCGACCGCATCGCCGCTTTCGGCGGCTGCATCGCCGTCAACCAGCCCCTGGACAAATCCACCGCCGAGGCCGTGGCCTCTGAATACGCCGAAGTAGTGGTTGCCCCGGATTATGAGGAGGGCGTCCTGGAAATCCTGTCCGCCCGAAAGAACCTGCGGGTAATCCGTATCAACAACATGGACCGCCTGGGCTCCTTTGTCGGCCAGCGGATGGTTGAATTCAAGTCGCTCATCGACGGTGGCCTGATCGCCCAGACCTCTTTCGCGCCGACGGTGCTCCAGCCGGCTGATCTGCTGCCCGCCGAATGCGAATACCAGGGCCGGACCTATCGCGTCAACCGGGAGCCCACCCCGGAAGAGAGCCGGGACATGATTTTCGGCTGGCTGGTCGAAACCGGCATTACTTCCAATTCGGTCATCTACGTCAAGGACGAAACCACCATCGGCATCGGCACCGGCGAGCAGGACCGGGTCGGCGTGGCGGAAATCGCCCGGGACAAGGCCTATCGGAAGCTGGCCGATCGTTACGCCTTGGAGACCTTCCAGGTGCCCTTCAAAGCCCTGGACAGCCGGGAAAAAATCGACCAGATCAACCAGCGGGTCCTGGCTGACAAAGGCGGCCTGATCGGCGCCGCCATGATCAGCGACGCTTTTTTCCCCTTCCGGGACGGGATCGACGTGGGGCTGGCCGAAGGGGTTACGGCGGTGGTTCAGCCGGGCGGCTCCCTGAACGATTACCAGTCCATCGAGGCCTGCAACCAGGCCGGGGCCACCATGATGTTTACCGGCCAGCGCAGTTTCAAACACTGATGACTTCCTAACCCGGATATTTCATGAATTTTTTCGATCATAGTTTTTTAATGCATAAACTTCAATTGGTTATTGATAATTTCAGGCTCTTTTTCAAAATACAAATTGTAACTGGCTGTTTAAAAATTTTTAACCATTTAAGTATCGAAAAAATTCATGAAATATCCGGGCTAACCGGGTCTGGTCAACAAGCTGCCGGGGGGCTCAGGCGGGATAGATGGAAATGGCGTTATTAAAAGCATTGACGTGCTGAATGGTCACCCGGATCTGGTCCTGCGGCTTCAGTTTCGCGCCGGAGATTCTGGACATACGACACTCCAGCAGGTATTCCGGCAGCAGCACGGCATATTCATTCTTATAGCAGTCCAGGATCAGGGCTTCTTCCGTGGAGCCGACCCTTGCCTCCAGAAATTTCAGAATCCAGTAGCGCTGCCGGGCCTGCTGGATACGACCCACCTGCCACAGGCGCTGGGTCAGCGCCTCCACCAGGGCCATGATCTCCCCGGCCGCGTAAGGCTGCCCCGTACCCAGCGCGGCTTTCAGCTGGCGCTGGGTGACCAGGTCCAGGTACTTGCGGATGGGCGAGGTCACGGTTACATACCGCTCGACCCCCAGGCCGGCGTGACGCCGCGGTTCGGTACCCAGTTTTACCCGGGACATCATTTTTCGCTGCACCCAGTTCTGAAAGAGGGTACCAGGTAATTCCTGCTTTTTGACGACGCGCTGCCTGGTCTCCTGTTGAGCCCGGAAAACAGCCGGCATGTCATTGTCCCGCAGAAAATCGGCGGCCAGCCGGTTGGCCACGATCATCATCTCCGCCACCAGCAGCCGGGCCGGGCTGGGCCGGTCAACCCGGTGCAGAGCCACCCCGTTTTTTCCCGCCAACTGGATATTCATGTCCGGTATGGTAATGGGAGTGGCTCCGTCGTGGATTCGCCGGTCCTGAAGCCGGACGGCCAGAGCATGCAGCCGGGCCAGGGACCGGTCTTGATCCAGCAGCTGGTCCACCCCGGTATAGGTCAGATGCCGGTCTACCCTGATGACCGATTGACAGAACTCGTAAGCAAGGATCTCGCCGAACCGGGAAAACCGGATAAAAGCAGACAGTGCCGGCCGCGGTTCTCCGGCTTGGAGGCTGCAAGCGCCTTCTGATAATTCCGGCGGCAGCATGGGGACTGTCCGGTCCGGGGTGTAAATGGAACTGCCGCGGGACAGGGCCACCTCGTCCAGCAGGCTGTCTTTGGCAATAAAATGGGCCACGTCACTGATATGGATACCGACCCGGCAGTGACCGTCTTCCTCTTCCTCCAGGCTGAGGGCGTCGTCATAATCGGTGGTGCCGCTGCCGTCGATGGTGAAGACCGACAGCCCGGTTAAATCCCGGCGATTGTCCCGGAAAGCGCTGTCCAGAGCGAACGAAGGCAGGGCCGCGGCGCTGGCCCGGACCTCGTCCGACCAGTCGGTGGGAATGTTATAGCGATAAAAATCAAGGTTTTCATGCTTATCCCAGATACCGAGGCGGGCCAGCAGGGAAAAAACTTCTTCCCGGGAAATGCCGCCGGCCCGGGCCAGCATATCCCGGGCCAGCTTGTAATCCTCGGCCTCTTTTTCAAAAACATAATAACGCTTCAGTATCTCCACGGCCGCGGCCGGTGCTTCCTCGGCGGTTCCCCCGCCGGCTGCCGTCCGAAGCCACCGGGCGCCATCCCGAACAACCTGCTCCTCCCACTCTTCCTTTTCCTTTTTGGCGGCAATAACAGCTATCTGTTCTTCGGTACGGGGCAGAAACCGGGTATGATCAAACTTGAAATAAAGAGGATCGGCAAACATGGCCCGGACAACGGCGGCCTCGTGGTCCGGAGTTGTTTCACCGGCAAAACACAGTTCCTTGATAACCCGCAGCGAGACCCAATTCTCCTCGGACCGCAACAGGTCCCACAATTCAGGAATGTTGATACTGGCCGCCAGGGAACCACGGCGGGCAGCCGTCTCTTTGAGGGCGTCGGCCAGGGCTTTCCGGCTCAGCAAAGGGTCGAGATATCCCCCGGCATAGGTAACTCGCCGGGGCGGCAGGCTCATCTCCCGATTATTTTCGGTATACAGCTTCAGCCGGCCTCCTTCAGACACGACCGGCTCCAGCAGCACCGCGCAGATCAGGCGCTGCTTATCAATATACTCCACTATAGTTCCTTTTTTCATGCCGCTGAAACTATCAGCGGCGGCCCCTAAAGTCAACCTGGCACCAACCCGGTTATTTCATGAAATATCCGGGCCAATTGTGGGGCCAATGGCCGAACTTTACAATTGTTTAAAAGAATGTTACCCTTATATTATGATTGCCGAACAGGAGCTGGACCGAATAACCATCTGGCAGGGTGATATCACTACCCTGGAGGTTGACGCCATTGTCAACGCCGCCAACAAAAGTCTTCTCGGAGGCGGTGGAGTGGACGGCGCTATTCACCGCGCGGCCGGTCCGGAACTGCTTGAAGAATGCCGGCAGCTGGGCGGGTGCCCCACCGGCGAAGCCCGGATCACCAAAGGATACGATCTGCCCTGCCGCTACGTTATTCATACGGTGGGGCCGGTTTACAGCAAAAACAACCCGGAGGTCGGCCGCCTGCTGGCCAATTGCTATCGCAACAGCCTGGAACTGGCGCGTCAGCATGGTTTAACATCGGTGGCCTTCCCTGCCATAAGTTGCGGCGTATACGGCTATCCCGTGGAAGAGGCCGGCCCGCTGGCGGTCAACACGGTAACAGAAGCCCTCCGGGAGTGGCCGGAGATAGGCCAGGTCGTTTTCGCCCTGTTTTCCGACCAACACTATAAGATTTACCGAAAAACGGTAAAAAGATAAACTGCCGAAATTTGATTGACAATCCCTTGATTCGTCCTTAAATTACGAAGCAGTTAAGCTGCTTGTAACAACAGAAGTTTACAAGCTTGTCAGGCTGACTGTTGAATTTGTCAACTTTAGTTGCAATTTTAACAAGATGTTAACCAGTGTTAATCCAGAAGTTAAAGGCGGGATTACAGGTAATCCCGCCAGGATAGAAATTTGCCTCTGACTTTGAGCATAACGCGGACATCGGGCAAAACAACAATTTATGGATGGACACTAACTAAATTTAATCCATAAGGGGGTTAATTATGAGCGACATTGAAATCACCACCCCTGCTCAAGAGCAGATTGGTGAATATTTCAAGGACAGAGAGATTCAGCCCATCAGAATTTTTCTCAACGAAGGCGGCTGAGGCGGCCCATCTTTTGCAATGGCTCTGGATGAGCCAAAAGAGACGGATCACGTTTATGACATCGGCGATTACAAATTTATCGTGGATAAAGTTTTCATGGAAAAAGCCAAACCGGTCAAAGTTGATTTTACCCGGTTCGGGTTTGCCATTTCCTCCAGCATTGAGCTGGGACAGGGATGCGGCAGCTGCGGAGATCAACAGCAGGGCTCCTGCTGCAGTTGAGAAAATCAGTAAGTAGACTGTTAAACCAAAAAACCCGTCTTTTTTTCGGAGCACCGAAAAAAAGACGGGTTTTTTTATGGACTGGCCCGGCTTGACCCCTGTGGTGCTTCATGATAAGAATGGTTAGCCCGGATATTTCATGAATTTTTTCGAAATTTAAATGGTGAAAATCTCATAAACAGCCAGTTACAATTTGTATTTTGAAAAAGAACCTGAAATTATTAATAAATAAAGAAGAAGGTGAGGTTACCTTGTCGTTTAACCTGGATGATTTTAACGAAGATTATGAAGTTTTTCTTGAAGACAAGGTCAATGGGAGTTGGATGAACTTGAATGTCATTGCCGACTATTATTATGTGCCGAATGAATTGGGCGAAAAGCATGACCGTTTCGTAATTCACCTGAAAAAGAAAACAAATGACATTGCAACTTCTGTAAAAAACTTTGAAAATAAAAATAGCCAAGGCATTAAAATTAGCGGTTTTGCCGAATATGTTCAGATTGGAATCAGTCATTCGCTTTACCAATCAGTCGATAACGCTACAATTGAAGTGCTTGATATTAACGGTCGCTTAATTCAACGTCATGTTACAACTAATACGGATTGTCGGATTTCCTTACCTGAGCAAAACGGTGTTTACATTGTGCGGGTAAATATTGGGGGTGTTGTTGAGACGGAAAAGGTTGTCAGGTGATTAGGGGCCCCCTAAATCCCCCAAGGGGGACTTGGAGGTGAAGTGTAAGGTTTGGCGAATAGTTCA
>JAWOCW010000017.1:0-2826 GCA_046483615.1 Desulfosudaceae bacterium | reverse complement strand
CACCGAGTCCCCGCGCATGGATGATGGTCAACCCCTCCGCGCCCGCGTTCCTGGCGACGTCGATTCCCTTTTCTTCCAGCTCCCGGCCGGTCACCTTAAGATTAAGCCCTTTATGTACCTGAATGTTAATCATGTGGTCTTATGCCAGGGGCCGGCCAGGGACCGAATGATCCATGTTTATGAAATTTTATTGATACTAACACCGATACCCCCGGATTAAAAGACCATCTTTTCCGGGGGGCGACGTTCCGGAACGTACTTCTTTTCGACCTCCCCCTCATTCCAGGCCCGGGAAACGTAAAGGGCGCAATAGCAGCTGCCGAACTCGGCCACATCCGCCGCCCGATAGGCGCAGGGACAGATAATATCCCGGTCCGCCTCCTTGTCCCCGGAGGCCAGCCGGCAGGGGCAGACCATGTAACCGTAACGTTCCTTGTTGACCAGCAGGGATTTCAGCAGATCCATGACCAGCTCCTGGTCCTTATTGAAAAAATAGCCCTTGGGTTCCTGAACTTTTTTCAATCGCTCGTATAATTGTTCCGGTGTCATGATAAATTCAGCTCCTCCTTGATGTCATCTTCCCGGTAACCGACGATCACCTTATCGCCGATGAGAATAGTGGGAAAGGTAACCCGGGAGTTATGCTGCTTCACCTCCTCAATCATGGCCTGGCGTTCATCGCCCTGGAGCAGATCCACTTCCACGGACTCATAATCGATTTCATGCTGATTAAGCAGGTTCTTTACGGACTTACAATGGCTGCAGGTGCTCAGAGCGTACAGTTTGACATCTTCGGTGGTCATAAAAAAATCTCCTTTAACCCGAATATTTCATGAAATTTTTTGAAAAAACATTACTTTACTGGACTATTTCAATTACTTATATTTAATTTAGCAGTTATTCCAAAATTACAAATTGTCATTTTGGATTTGCGGAAAAAAATCATTTTTATATTAAAAAATTTCACCCTGCGGGCGAGTCACCTTGAGCGCATCTGCTGTGTTGCAGGACACTCGCAGTAGATTTACTACAGCTTCGTGTCCTGCGCCTTGCAGCTGCGCTCAAATCGACTCGTGAAATATCCGGGCCAAAATAAAATCCACCGGCATCAAAAATAGCCTTGACAGGGAAACCCAGGAATAGTAATTAAATCTGATATTATTATTAATATTGTTATTCGGTATTAAAAATGAAAAACAATCAGCTTATTATCAGCCTGCCGGAACGACTTACCAGCCCTGTCGCGGAAGTACTGCGCTGCGTCAGGCAAAAAGGCTGATAATGGCTTAAGACCTTTGAACACCTTATACAAAAACCGTTATCAGCCATTCTGGTAACGGTTTTTTTGCATGGAGGGATGACATGAAAAGTGACAATTTTAAAAAGGGCCTGGCCCGGGCGCCGCACCGGGCACTTTTTAAATCCATGGGCTACACTGATGAAGAGATCAATCGTCCGATTATCGGCATCGCCAATTCGGCCAATGAAATTGTTCCCGGGCACGTCCAGCTGGAAAGAATCGGCCGGGCGGTTAAAGACGGGGTATACATGGCCGGCGGCACCCCGGTTGAATTTTCCACCATCGGGGTCTGCGACGGCATCGCCATGAACCATACCGGCATGAAATACTCCCTGGGCAGCCGGGAGCTGATCGCCGATTCCGTGGAAATCATGGCTACCGCCCACGCCTTTGACGCCCTGGTGATGATTCCCAACTGCGACAAAATCGTGCCGGCCATGCTCATGGCGGCGGCGCCGTTGAATCTGCCGACCATATTTGTCAGCGGCGGACCCATGCTGGCCGGCCGGCACCCGAAAAACAAAGACCAAAAAGTCGACCTGATTTCGGTGTTTGAAGCGGTCGGCGCGGTTCGCTCCGGTAAAATGTCGGAAGACGAGCTGGCGGCCGTTGAAAACGCGGCCTGTCCCACCTGCGGCTCCTGTTCCGGTATGTTTACCGCCAATTCCATGAACTGCCTGACCGAGGCCATCGGCCTGGGATTGCCCGGCAACGGTACCATTCCGGCCGTCATGGCCGAACGCCTGCGCCTGGCCAAGCAAGCCGGTATGAAAATATTGGAACTGCTCCACAATAACCTGACCCCGGATAAAATTCTGACGGAAAAAGCCTTTCGCAACGCCCTGGCGGTGGACATGGCCCTGGGATGCTCCACCAATACCGTCCTGCACCTGACCGCCCTGGCCAATGAAACCGGCCGGCCCATCAACCTTGATCTGATCAATGAGATCAGCCGGATAACGCCGCATCTGTGTTCCCTCAGCCCGGCCGGACCGAACCATATTGAAGACCTTAACCTGGCCGGCGGCATCAGCGCCATTCTCAAGGAACTGTCCCGCTCCGGCCTGATAGCCGATGAATGCCTGACGGTGACCGGTAAAACAGTGGCGGAAAACATCGCCGAAGCTCCGGCCGCGGACAATAATGTTATCCGGTCAATTGAATCTCCCCACCACGCCGTGGGCGGCCTGGCGGTCCTCTTCGGCAACCTGGCCCCGGACGGCTGCGTCGTCAAGCAATCCGCGGTGGCCGAGGCCATGATGGTCCACCAGGGGCCGGCCCGGGTTTTTGATTCCGAGGAAGACGCCGGCCAGGCCATCATGGACGGCCGGATAAATCCCGGGGACGTTATCGTGATCCGTTATGAAGGGCCCCGCGGCGGACCCGGCATGCGGGAAATGCTGTCGCCGACCTCCGCCCTGGCCGGCATGGGCCTGGACGCCCAGGTCGCCCTGATCACCGACGGCCGTTTTTCCGGCGGCACCAAGGGGGCGGCCATCGGCCATATTTCCCCGGAAGCCATGGAA
>JAWOCW010000355.1:0-9310 GCA_046483615.1 Desulfosudaceae bacterium | reverse complement strand
GTTCAAGAACAGGTAGTCCAGGCCGCCGATGAGACCTCCCTGGTCCGGGCCAAAGGCCGGGGTGTAGCCCCAGGATACCCAGATCAGGCTGCCCAGGCAATAGGCCACCAGCGTCATGGCGATGGTGTTGAGCAGGTTCTTGTAGCGGGACATGCCGCCGTAAAAAAGGGCCAGCCCGGCCGGGGTCATCATCATGACCAGGGCGGTGGCCACGATCATCCAGGCCGTGTCGCCGGTATCAAGGGCGTCCGGTCCGGCCAGGGCGGCTGACAGCGGCAGAAACAGCATCGTCAGCGTTAACATGATAATTCTTTTTTTCATCACAAATCCTCCCGTTTTAAAAAGTTCCGGTTGATATTGGCATCCGGTCCGGTCAGTTCGGTCAAGGTTCTGACTATGGTTGACCGGAGCGTCTCGATCCGGTCCGGATCATCTAATTTCCGTCCCTCCCGGTCCCGGACATAAAAAACATCCACCACCTGGTCGACCTTGGTGCCGATTTTGGCGAAGCGGATATCCAGGTGGTGCCGGAAGAGCGTGTCGGTGACGTAAAAGAGCAGCCCCGGGCAATCATGGGAAAACACCTCGATGATGGTGAAAAATCCCGAGGTTTCGTTGTCGATGACGACGCGGGGCGGACGTTCGGCGTAACAGGTCGGCCGGCCGGCCCGGCCCGGCGTGGTTGTCAAGTCCGTCGTCGGATCGGACTTGTTTGCCAGGGCCAGGGCCAGGTCCGCCGCCACCTTTTGCCAGCGCTCTTCTTCATATATGGGATCGGCCGGTGGCCGGACCGTGAAAATATCCAGGGCGATATCGTTCTTCCAGGTATGGATCTCCGCTTCCAGCACATCCAGGCCGTTTAAGGTGAACACCGCCGCTATCCGGGAAAACAGGCCGGTCCGGTCCGGGGCGCAGACGGTTACCATCCTGGTCCGGTGGTTCCGGCCGGGGGCGACCTGCCAGGCAAAAGGCTGATTCTCCAGTTGCCCGGCCAGGTCCAGGTGGCTGATTATGGAGCGGTCATCCACCGACAGCAGGTAGCGCCGGGAAAGATTGGCCAGGTGGGCCGCCAGGCGTGACTCTTCCTGCCGGGACGCGGCTGAAGCCAGCACCGCTGTTTTCTTTTTTTCAACCGTTGCTACCGCCTCGTCAGAAGCCAGCTCCCCCTTTTCAAGGACATGGAGCACCTTGAAAAACAGATGCCGGAGCAGTTCCGCGGTCCAGTCGTTCCAGGCCTTGGGTCCGGTAGCCATGGAATCGGCCGCCGTCAGCAGGTAAAGCATTTTCAGGCGGGGCGCCGATTTTATCGTCCGGGCGCAGTGGATGGCCGTTTCCTCGTCGTTACCGTCGCGCCGGGTGGCGACTTTAATCAGGAATAAATGGTGCTCGATCAAAAACACTATGGTTTCGATCACTTCGGGCGGGTAATGGAGGGTCTTTAAAAAACGCCCGGCAATGAGGGCGCCCCGGCGGGCATGCCCCGCTCCGGCCTGGCCCTTGCCGATATCATGCAGCAGGGCCGCCCACAGCAATTCCGGTTTATGCCGTCCCGTCTCCCGGTACAGGTCGGCCAGCAGCGACGGCCTCTCCTCGGTGGTGGTAAATGTTTTCATGATTCGAACTGTTCGCAGAGAATGCCGGTCAACCGGGTAGCGGTGGTAACCGTCAAACTGAATCCGGTTGATGATGGATTTCAGGGGCGGCACAAACCGAACCAGCAAACCGGTCTGCAGCATCTGGTTAAGGGCGTTAAAAGGTTCGGCCGGTGTCGCCAGGATCTGTTCAAAAATTTCCACGTTCCGGGGGCGCGAGCGATAGGCCTTGTCCACCAGGTTCGAGAATTCCCGGACAATCCGCCGGGCTTCCCAGCTCAGGGGCATCTGCCGGCGGGCGCTTTCCCGGAAAATTTTCAGCAGCAGATCCGGGGAACCCGGAATCTTTTCCGGGGCGTCAAATTCGATCCGGCGGTCCGCTATTTTGAGACCGGCCACTTTGGTGGTTCGGGCGGAACCTTTCCGGCGCGACGGTGATTTCCGGAGAGGTCCGGCCTCGGCCACGAAAACCAGGTTGGTCTGTTTGATAAATTCCATTTCCGCGTGCAGTTTGCCCAAAAAACGTTCCACCGCCAGCTGGCCCCGGGTCTCTTTGAAATTGAGCCGGGCGGCCACCGCCTGCTGGTGCTCCAGGTATAATTGATCAAATTTACGCCCGACCAGGTAATGGAGGTGGTTTCTGACCTTCCAGATAAAGCCCAGGGCGGTTTGCAGTCTCTGGTACTCGTCATGGGAAAGGTAACCGTAGTATTCCAGGTCCCGGGGCGTGGTCAGGGGGGACTTGATCCGGGCCACCCACAGCAGGGTATGATAATCCCGCAGGCCACCCTGGCCATCCTTGAGATTGGGCTCCAGGAGGTAACTGGAGTCGCCGAAGCGAAGGTGACGCCGATGATTTTTGTCAATCAGCCCGGCCGTGACTTTTCCGGCGCGGCTGCCGGATAAGGCGCGGCGCAGCCGCTCCCGTAGCCGGGAGTGGAGGGTTGACATGCCGCACAGAAAACGGGCGTCCAGCAGGGCGGTCATGACGTCCAGGTCATCCGCCGCCAGTTTGAGGCTTTCTTTGACGGACCGGGTGGCGTGCCCGACCTCGAAACCCAGGTCCCACAGGGGGTACAGCATTTCCCGGATGATCCCTTCCGCTTCGGCGGGAACGGTTTTTTCAAACAGGACCAGGATGTCGATATCCGAATGAAGGCACTGTTCCTGTCGGCCGTAACCACCCAGGGCGATTATGGCGTAGGGGTTTTTGTGGAATCCCAGGCGCGGACCGATATGGCTTTTTTCAAAGCTGTCGATAAAATACTGATCCAGCAGGGCGGTGTGGCGTTTCAGGAACGAAGGCACCGTCCTTTTCTCAAAAAAGGCCTTCATGAGTCGCCGGCGCTCCTCCCTGAGGCGGGAGGAAGCTTCTTCAACATTGCCGGCGCTGGAGGTGAGAGTGCTGGTAATCATTTTTTTCCATGTTAATCCGGGTTAGCTATTAACCTGACTATAGCAATGGTCGTGCCAGAATTATAACTTATTGTTATTGTATGATATGTTAAGAAGGCCTGATTTGCGGGCAGTAAATTTATCGACATTTTTGTAATTATTGGTGCGAAAAAAGACATTATTGTATATTATGGTCAAAGATAACCGGTTCCAGCGGCGTCAAATCGGCGCCAACCCGGTTGCTTTTTGCCGGCAAAGAGAGTATGCCTGTGGTTACAAAAATGAAGAAACTTCATACAAATCCGTTATTAATTACGGAGGTGTCCGGGTAATGAAAGAAATTGAAAAAATCACCTTGTTTTATGAAATCAGCAAGGCCTTGAACGAACACCTGGATCTGGAAAAACCCCTCTACAATGTCATGGGCATCCTGGCCGAGCAGATGGGCATGGTCCGGGGGAGCATCGCCATTCTTAATTTCATGCGGGATGAGATCAACATGGAGATAGCTCACGGTATTTCCAAAAAAGACATGAAGAAGGGTAAGTACAAACCCGGGGAGGGCATTGTCGGGGAGGTTATCCGGACCGGTCAGCCGGTGGAGGTGCCCCGGATCAGCGCCGAACCGCGTTTTCTCAACCGCATGACCAGCCGGACCAATACCGGCAACCAGGAATTTTCCTTTATTTGCGTGCCCATTAAAAAAGGGCGCCAGGTCATCGGCGCCCTGAGCGTGGACAAACCCTACAGTCCGCGTTATTCCCTGGCCGAGGGGCGTAAGCTGCTGGCGGTGGTGGCCACCATGATCGCCCAGCATGTCATTAACCTGGAAAACATCCGCATTGAAAAAGAGAAGCTGGAGGATGAGAACAAGCGTCTTCAGGACGAGCTGGAGCGCAAATACGGCTTTACCAGCATTATCGGCAACAGCAACAAGATGCGGGAAGTTTTTCAGATGGTCTCCCGGGTCTGCCGGAGCAACGCCACCGTTATCCTGCGCGGGGAAAGCGGCACCGGCAAGGAGCTGGTGGCCAACGCCATCCACTACAACAGCAACCGGTCGGATCGGCCTTTTGTCAAGGTCAATTGCGCCGCCATTCCGGAAAATCTGATTGAAAGCGAGTTGTTCGGCCACGAAAAAGGGGCTTTTACCGGGGCGGTTCGGCAGACCCGCGGCAAGTTTGAAGTGGCCCATAAGGGGACCCTGTTTCTGGACGAGATAGGTTCCATGAACCTGGACGCCCAGGCCAAGCTGCTGCGGGTGTTGCAGGAAAAGGAGTTTGAACGGGTCGGCTCCCATCAGCCCATTAAGACGGATGTCCGGGTGGTGGCGGCCACCAACAAGAACCTGGAGGCGGCCGTGGAAGAGGGGCTTTTCCGGGAGGACCTGTATTACCGGTTGTGCGTTTTTCCGGTCTACCTGCCGCCCCTGCGGGAACGCAAGACCGATATTTCACTGCTGGCCGAATTTTTCCTGGATAAGTATGCCCGGGAAAACAATCGCAAAATAAAGCGCCTGTCCACCCCGGCCATTGACATGCTCATGAATTATCACTGGCCGGGCAATGTCCGGGAGCTGGAAAACTGCATCGAGCGGGCGGTGCTGATGTGCGACGGCGGTGTTCTGCACAGTTATCATCTGCCGCCCACCCTTCAGACCGGGGAACAGTCCGACACCCTGCCGAGCCGCACCCTGGATGAGGCCGTGGCCGCCGTGGAGCAGGAGAGTCTCATCGACGCCTTGAAAAACACCCGGGGAAATATTTCCCAGGCGGCCGAGATGCTGGGCACCACCGTCCGTAAATTTTCCTACAAAGCACAGAAATATGGTATCGATTACAGGACCTATCGTTGAATTGACAAGCCCGGAGTCGGGTTAAAGCGGATTTTTAACAGACAACATATTATTAACATACCCAAGGAGTAAAACGATGACGGAAACAAGTGTCAAAATCATGCCCTGCCTGGACATGCGCGACGGGCGGGTGGTCAAAGGGGTTCATTTCGTGGATATCCGGGACGCCGGTGATCCGGTGGAATGCGCCCGGGCCTATTGCGAGAACGGCGCGGATGAGCTGGCCCTGCTGGATATCACGGCCACGGTGGAAAACCGGGCCACCACCCTGGAGGTGGTCAGCCGGGTGGCCGGGGTGACCACGGTGCCCTTTACCGTGGGCGGCGGCATTTCGGACGTGGCCTCGGCCGAACAGGTCTTGAAGGCCGGCGCCGACAAGGTTTCCACCAGCAGCGCCGCCTTTCGCAAGCCGGAGCTTATTCCGGACATGATCCGGGCTTTTGGCGCCGACAAGGTGGTGGTGGCCATAGACGTGGACCGCAATCCCGGACTGCCGTCCGGATATGAAGTCTACGTGGACGGCGGCCGGACCGCCACCGGCCGGGATGCCGTTGAATGGGCTCGGCAGGTGGACGATCTGGGAGTGCCGGTGATTCTGCCGACCAGCAAGGCGGGTGACGGCGCCCGGACCGGATTTGATCTGCCGGTTATCCGGGCCATCAAGGAGGCGGTCCGGGCGGAAGTGGTGGCCTCCGGCGGGGCCGGGGAGATGTCCCATTTTTATGAGGCCGCGGAAGCCGGGGCCACCATTCTGCTGGCCGCCTCGGTTTTCCATTTCGGGATTATCCAGATCGGCGAGTTGAAGGATTATCTCCGGGAGCGCGGGGTGGCAGTGATTTCGTAAGCGCCTCGCCCCGAAAAGCCGGACCGATCGCGTCGTCAGGTGTAGGAGCGACCTTCAGAGCCTGCCCCGGACCTTGATCCGGGGTCGCCCGGTTTGGGAAGCCTGAAGGCTTCCCCTACATGGGTCGATGCTGTTGGGGCGGTTTTGGCCAGGGCGTTTTCCGGTGGCCAGGATGATGATGAAACGACCGCGGCGTTTTGCTGTTTATTTGTTGACGAAAACAAAGGGATTGCCCGAGGCCGGGTTGCGGCCGACCGTTACCCGGGTGTGGTAAACGTCGCGGACGGCCTGCTCGGTCAGGACGTTCTCCGGGGAGCCGCTCTGGTAAATGGAGCCGCTTTGCTTGTCCAGCAGCACCAGGCGGTCGGAATATTCCGCGGCCAGGTTGAGATCATGCACCACCATTACCACGGTTAAAGACAGATCCCGGTTGAGATCGGAGACCAGGTTCATGACCCGGGCCTGGTGGGTGATATCCAGGTGGGCGGTGGGTTCGTCCAGCAGGAGAATCAGCGGTTCCTGGACCAGGGCCCGGGCCAGGGCCGCCAGCTGTTTTTCCCCGCCGCTGATTTCGTTCATGGGGGCCTGGGCGAGATCCGCGATGCCGGTCAGGGCCAGGTAGCGGCGGGCGAGTTCGGTGTCCTTGCCGGACTGGAACAACTGGTAGCGGCTGAAGAACGGCAGCCGGCCCAGCAGAACATACTCCTCCACGCTTAAAAAGGGCTGTTCCACGGTCTGTCCCACCACCGCGATGGTCCGGGCGAGATCCCGGCGGGGGAGGTCCTCCAGCGGGCGGCCGTTTATCCGGATTTCTCCCGCGGTCGGCCGGATAATACCGGTCAGTGATTTGAGCAGGGTGGTTTTACCGGCGCCGTTGGGGCCGATAATACTGACTATTTCCCCCTTGTTGACCGACAGGTTGATCCTGCTCAGCACGGTTTTGCCGGGATAACCGCTATCCAGGTCAGTTATTTCCAGAATGGGCTGGTTCATAGCGTGATTTGTTTTTTCCCCAGGGCGTAGATGAAAATCAGGCCGCCGATGATGCCGGTGATAACGCCGACCGGCAGTTCCATGGGGGCGATGACGGACCGGGCGGCCACGTCGCACAGCACCAGAAAGGCGGCCCCGGCCAGAAAAGAGCTCAGCAGGAGCACCCGGTGGTCGGCCCCGGAGACCATGCGCATGAAGTGGGGCACGATCAGGCCCACGAAACCGATAATACCGGCCACGGAAACGCTCAGACCCGTCAGCATGGAGGCGATGATAAAAAGCCATTTCTTGGTGCCCTCCACGTTGACGCCCAGGTAGAAGGCCGCTTCTTCTCCCAGGGCCAGGGCGTTGAGGCTGAGGCAGAAAAAATATGACAGGACCAGTCCCGCCAGGGAGCCGGTCACGGCGATGGCGATCAGGGTGGTGTTGGGCATGTCCAGGGAGCCCATGATCCAGAAGACGATGGAATGGATGTCCTCGCTTCTGGAAACGGCCATGAGCAGCATCACCAGCGAGGAGGACACGAAGCTGATCATGACCCCGGTCAGCAGCATGCCGTTGGTTTTGAGCGTGCCGGCGTTGCGGCTGAGCAGGTAGACCGCCAGGATGACCGTCATGGCGCCCGCGAAACCGGACAGGGGATAGGCGATTATGCCGATAACCTGGTACCATTTGAAAATAATATTGAGGCAGACGCCCAGGGAGGCCCCGCCGGAAATGCCCAATGTATAGGGTTCCACCAGGGGGTTGCGGAACATGCCCTGGAGCAGCGTGCCGGCCAGGCTGAGGGAACCGCCCACGGCCAGGCCCAGCAGCAGCCGGGGCAGGCGAATGCCCAGGAGGATGTTGTATTCAACGCTGCCCGGGCCGGCGGCTATGATGCGGGGCAGGTCGGCCGGGCGGATGTCGGCCGAACCGGCGCTGAGGGCCAGCAGGCAGGCCGCCGCCAGCACTCCCAGCAGCACCAGAAAAATCAGCATTATTTTGGGTTTAGTCTTCAAGGGGCAGCGGCTCGGGTGAGGTTGAGGGTTGATTGTCCGGTCCGGGGGCGGCGCCGGTTTCAGCTTCGGGTTCAGTTTCGGGGTCAGTTTCGGGTTCAGCTTTGGGTTCCGGGGCTGGTTCAGTCTCGATTTGGGGGTGAATCAGGCCGGCGATTTCCCGCAGGCCCTGGACAAAACTGACCGCGGTGGGG
The DNA here is from genome assembly GCA_046483615.1 of Desulfosudaceae bacterium. Lineage (GTDB taxonomy): Bacteria > Desulfobacterota > Desulfobacteria > Desulfobacterales > Desulfosudaceae > CAYTQK01. Next base: position 1,439 of record JAWOCW010000355.1, on the reverse strand, counting down.
CTGCAGATGATTTCCGGGTCCAGGACGTGAACCTGGTTGTTCTTAACCGCGGTCAGGGCGGGGTAGTTCATCCAGGTGTGTTTCTCTTTTTGAGCGCCGGCCTGGGATGATCCCATGGTGGCGATCAGGATGACGTCGGGGTTCTTTTCCAGTACTTTTTCCCGGCTGTAATTACCGGTCACGGAATCGGCCGCCACGTTGATGCCGCCGGAAAACTGGATGTACTCGTGGATAAAGGTGTTTTCCGGAGCGGTGTGCAGCGGTTTCAAGCCGATTTGTATAAAGACCTTTTTGCGGGGTAAATCAGTCACCCGGTCCCGGACGAGTTTCGCTTCCCGCCGGGAACGGGATACTATGGCCCGGGCTTTTTCCTCGGCCCCCAGCAGCCGCCCGATATCCAGCATCATCTGACACATCTTGTCAAAGGTTTCCGGGTTTTCCACCTGTATCACGCGGATGCCCATTTTTTCAAGCAGGGTTAACTGCTGCCGGCGGGCCAGGGGGCTGGCCAGCACCAGGTCCGGTTCCAGGCTGACGATTTTTTCGACGTTGAACTGGATGACCGTGCCGACTTTGGTTTTGTGCCGGGCCGCTTCCGGGACCTTGCAGTAGGAGGTGTTGGCAATGAGACGGTCCTCCGCCTCCAGCAGGTAAATGGTTTCGGTGATGATCGGTCCCAGCGAGACCACCCTTTGGGGGAGATCGTCGGCCAGGGCGGCGGTATAAGCCGTAAGCGTCATCAGCAGTGCCAGGCTGGTCGGTATGATTTTTCTCATGGCGCCTCTTCTTCACCGGCCGCGGCCAGGCCGGACAGCAGGGCGTTAAAAGCGATTTGAACAACTTCCGGCATGTCTTCTTCGTCAAGCATTTCCCGGAGGCAGTCGCCTCCGGACCCGGTTTCATCCCGGCTGGTGTCGCCGGAAATATCCCGGCAGACGCGTTCGGCCAGGTCTTGAAAGGGACTCAGATCGGACAGCAGTCCTTTTTCGTAATCATCGCTGAGGCTCAGGGCCAATTCTATAAAGCCGGCGTATTCGGGATCAAGAAGTATTTTTTCCAGGGCCGCGGCTGTCTCTCCTTCCTGGCCGGGGCAGCCGCAGCCGGACCGGTCGGTCAGGGTACCGATGGTGAGACCGCGTTCCCGGAGGCGCTGGAAGAGGTGTCTTTCCGGGGTCAGGTGGTTTTGCCGCCAGATGGCCCGGCTGACGCCGTCATGGACCGCCCGGGCGATGAGTTCGCCCAGCTTGGTGTGGCCGCCGGACTTGTTGGCCTCCGGTCCCCGGCCCTGGATGACGATAATATTGTCCGTGCCCGTGCCGGTGGCCCGGTAGCGGCCGTCGACGTAACTGCTCCTGATATCCAGGTCCAGCAGGGCGGCGGTTTTGGCCTCGGTGGCGCTGATCATGGCCCGGGTCATGGCCCGGGGAGCAACCGCCGCT
>JAWOCW010000330.1:0-3847 GCA_046483615.1 Desulfosudaceae bacterium | reverse complement strand
GAATGTTTTTCCCGGGCGATCCATCCCCGGGCGATCCATCTTTGACGGCTTCGTAAAAAGTACAATTGCCCAAGGCGGCCGGCTACGCTGCACCTTATTTCCCGTCATGTCATCACGCCAACGGCGTGACTCAATTCCTCGAAATACGGTGCGCCTTGATCTTGAACTTTTTACTTTGCCGTCCCAATTTGGACTTTTTACGAAAACATCATCTTTGTGATTAATTAATTTACAATTCAATCTTCGTGCCAGATCTTGGATATACGAAATCATGTCTCTCATCAGGCTGATTTTTAATGATAATCAGTTTAAAAAAGATTGGGGTGGAGGCTATAAATTGCCATCAAAAAAAGGTTATATTTCATCTAAGGTCATATTTGACCTTTTTTTTGCTTTTTTCAGGGGTGGCTTAAAGGTGATGCTGAAGATTAGAATCGGAGTAAGGGGTGCGGGTTACGGGGCTCGGGGTGCGGGAAAATCAAATGGTTCTGGATAGCGCTGACGCTTCACCGCGTAACCGGTGTACGCGGAATGACGAGGCAGGGACTTTTTACGAAGCCATCAATTTTATGGTTTTTGGATATTAAGCTTACGCATGCGGGCGCGCAAGGTGCTGCGGTCGAGTCCGAGAATTTCAGCGGCGCTGTCTTTCCCGCCGACTTTCCATTGGGTCTGTTCCAGGACTCGAATAATATGGTCGCGCTCAACCGCGGCCAGGGTTTTCTCGCTGTCACTTAACCTCTTAAAAGGCGTTCTAAGTTCATCAACCAGGCGCAGCTTGGGCCCCGAGGAGTTGATCACCGCGCGTTCCAGGACGTTTTCCAGCTCCCGGACATTGCCGGGCCAGGGATATGCCCGCAAGGCCTCCATAACTTTGGTCGGGATGTTTTCAATGGTCTTGCCCATCCGCCGGGAAATTTTTTTGACGTAAAAATCAACCAGGAGCGGGATGTCTTCCGGGCGATCCCGGAGCGGCGGCATGGTAATCGGAAAAACATTTAACCGATACCAGAGATCCTCACGAAAATTGCCCTTACGGACTTCTTCTTCCAGATTACGATTGGTGGCGGCAATAATCCGCGCGTCGACTTTAAGGGTGCGGGTGCTGCCCAGCCGTTCAAATTCCCCGTCCTGGAGCACCCGCAGCAGCTTGGGTTGCAGTTCCAGCGGCAGTTCGCCGATTTCATCCAGAAAAATGGTGGTGCCGTTGGCGACCTCAAATCGTCCCGTGTGCCTGGCATGAGCCCCGGTGAAGGCGCCTTTCTCATGACCGAACAGTTCGCTTTCGATCAGGTTTGTCGGCAAGGCCGCGCAATTTACTTTTAACATCGCCCGGTTTTTGCGGGAGCCCAGGTTATGAAGAGCCCGGGCCACCAGCTCTTTACCGGTCCCTGTCTCACCAAGAACCAATACGGTGGTATCGCTTTCGGCGATTTGTTCAATTTTATAGAGCACGTATTTGAGCCCGTCACTTTGACCGATGATATGCTCATGGTTGTATTCCAGTTTGATTTCTTCCTGGAGATAGGCTCTTTCCGCTTCCAGTTGCTCTTTTAATTTTTCTACTTCAGAAAGCGCTGTTTCAGCGGTTCGTTTTCGTTCTTCCGCCTTTTCCAGGGCGGCGGTCAGTTCAGCCGTTTTCTTTTCAACCAGTTCTTCAAGATTCCTTCTATAATTTACCCGGTCGGTCACATCCTCGATGGCCAGCATGATCAATTGGGTCTGCTCTGCCTTGCGGTAAAACCGTCTGGCATTTAAATGCATAATTTTTCGACCGATGGTCTCAAAAGTATGTTCCACCTCAAAATCATGGAACAGGGAATTCTGAGGGAGGACTTCTTCAAGTAATTCTCTAAGTTTGGGGATATCCCATTGCCGGTTGCCAAGATCATATATTAAAAATCCCTCGGTCTTATCCGGTTGGACGTCGAAGACATGGTAAAAGGAGGGATTGGCTTTGACGACCTTCAAGTCAGAATCAAGCACCACTAATGGTTCGCGCACCGAATTCAGAAAGTCATTAAAAATTTCCAGATAGGATTTGACCATTGGCTTGCCCTCCCCATTCCCTGGCCTGTCAGGCTTATTCTCACAGGCGGCTGTTTGATGTTCATCGGGAATATCGCTATTTTAATATAATTGATTTGGGAAGGCAACACCGAAAAGCGTCAAAAAACGCCGACCAATAATTTAAGCCACGGGGGGGGGCATGGCACGCGACATAAGGGCGGGATGATTAACAGAATAAAATGATAAAAAAAGCCCGGATATTTCAAAACAGGGGCTGAAATATCCGGGCTACAATATTCGGGCTGAAATATCCGGGTTAAACCACGCCGTAAGACATCATGGCCTTGGCCACCTTGACAAACCCGGCTATATTGGCGCCGGCGACATAATCGCCTTTTTTACCATAGGCCTCGGCCGCGTCCAGGCAGGCCTTGTGAATGTCCTTCATGATCAGCAGCAGCCGGCCATCCACTTCCTCCCGGGTCCAGGACAGCTTGGAACTGTTCTGGCTCATTTCCAGACCGGAGGTGGCCACGCCGCCGGCATTGGCCGCCTTGCCCGGGCCGTAAAGCACGTTATTGTCCTGGAAAACATGAACCGCTTCCGGGGATGAGGGCATGTTGGCCCCTTCGGCCACGCAGAAGCAGCCGTTTTTGACCAGGGCCGCGGCGTTCTCACCGTCTATTTCGTTCTGGGTGGCGCAGGGCAGCGCGATATCCACCTTGATACCCTGTTCCCGGATTACATCCCAGACGCTCTTGTTCTCGACACAGACGGTTTTGTATTCTTCGGCATATTCATTGATCCGGCCCCGCCGAACGTTTTTCAGATCCATGAGATAACAGCACTTGTCATTGTCAATCCCCTGTTCATCAATCACCGTAGCGCTGGAATCACAGGCCGAAATAACCCGGCCGCCCATTTCATTGACCTTTTCAATGGCATACTGGGCCACGTTGCCGGCGCCGCTTACCGCCACCACCTGGTTCTTGAAATCCATTCCCCGGGTGGCCAGCATTTCCGCGGCGAAATAAACCGTGCCGTAACCGGTGGCCTCGGGCCGGACCAGGCTGCCGCCGTATTCCAAGCCCTTGCCGGTCAGCACGCCGGTATGCTCATTACGAATTTTCTTGTAATAGCCGTACATGTAACCTATTTCACGGCCGCCCACCCCGATATCTCCGGCCGGGACATCGGTTTCCGGGCCGATATGACGATAAAGCTCCCGCATGAAGGACTGGCAGAAACGCATCACTTCGCCGTCGCTTTTGCCCTTGGGATCAAAATCGGAGCCGCCCTTGCCGCCGCCCATGGGCAGCGTGGTCAGCGAGTTCTTGAAAATCTGCTCAAACCCCAGAAATTTGATGATGCCCAGGTTAACGGAGGGATGAAACCTGAGACCACCCTTGAAAGGACCGATGGCGTTGTTGAACTGCACCCGGAAGCCCCGGTTGACCTGGACCTGGCCCTGGTCGTCCACCCAGGGAACCCGGAAGATGACCGCCCGTTCCGGCTCGACGATTCGTTCGTAAATGGCGTTTTTCACGAATTCGGGATGACGCTCGGCGGTGGGCTCCAAAGTTTCCAGCACTTCGATGACTGCCTGGTGGAATTCCCGCTGATCCGGATCTACCTGCTTAACCTTGTCGATAACGCTCTTGATGACTGACATTCCGTGCTTCTCCTGTTAGTTAAGAAGTTAAATAATTAGTTTAAAAGCATCTTATTGACCGTCAATCTTTGACGATATATATCTTCCCCATTGATTCCGGCGGAATCCGGCCGTAACTGACCTTTTTGAAAAAATGAAAATCATCCGGGGTAATGCCGTCAATGC
>JAWOCW010000323.1:0-9976 GCA_046483615.1 Desulfosudaceae bacterium | reverse complement strand
CCAATTTCATGGTGGATGAAGGCATCAAAATCAAGCTGCCCCAGGCCAAGGCTTCCGCTCCGCAGACCCGGAAAGAAATCACCGTGTATGTGGACAAAGACGGCCGATCGTATATTCAGGACAAGGTGGTACCCGAGGCCAGGTTGTTCGCCAAGCTAAAAAAGATGATCGGCGGGCAGGAAAACCGGCTGGTGGTAGTCAAGGCCGACCGGGCGGTAGTCTTAAACAAGGCGGTCAAGGTGATGGACCTGGCCAAAGCCGCCGGCGCCGGGCGTCTCTGCCTGGCCACGGAAAAGGATCTGTAGACACTAAATACACGGGGGAAAAGGTTTTGACCGGAATCATTCCCATTTGCGAAACCCGTGTCGGAAAACAAATAAATCCGGAAATAATTAATTAATGGCCCAGGAAAAGAAGAAACCCAACCGCGTCCTGCAAATCATGATTGTCATTTCCCTGGCCGTCCATGTCCTGATATTTGCGCACATCGCGGATATTTATCATTCTGAATCCCTGACATATATTGAGTTGGCCATGCGGGATATCTCCAAACCTTCCGGACGCGCCATTCCCCGCCCCCGCAGCCGGCCGGAAAATCCCAAGGTACACGAGGCCGAGCAGCTGAATATTGCCCGGCCGAATGTCCCGCCGGCCGCAGCCGATAATTTTAATGATCCGGCCCCAGAGTCCCTGACGGAAAATATCAGCGTGCCGGATTTTTCCGGCGACGCCGCTGCTTCGGATTGGCAGGCCGACGGCAGCCCGGTCTTTGCCACCACCAGGGACTATTTCGACATGGTCCGCATGAAAATCGAAAGCCACAAAAAATACCCCTCCCGTGCCCGGCAAAAACAGTTCCAGGGCCGGGTGCGTATCCGGTTTTTGATTACTCCCGACGGTCAGGTTTCTTCACTGAAAATCACCAAAAGATCACCCCATGAAATCCTGGACCGGGCCGCGCTGGAGGCGGTCAGAAAGGCCGCCCCCCTCCCCCGTCCGCCGACCAACTTATTTGCCGAGGAGAAAAAGATAACCGTGGAAATAACCGTCATGTTCGAATTGACGTAAACATAAGGGAGGAAGCGGCCCGCCCCCGACCAGAGATGGCAGGCCGCTTCCCGGATAACGCCCCTTTGGAACAAAGGGACCTGTTCTGATTATCATCAGGTCCGCGCAAAGTCAATCCGGCTTGCCTGTTCCCCGGGGATTGGAATAAACCTCGTTAGCAGTTAAGGAGAAAAAGATGAAGCCCTTTTGGTTGTTGTTTACTTCAGTATGGCTGGCTGGTTGCCTGCTGAACGGAATTGCTTTTGCGGAAGATGATGCCAGTTCCGGGACCGTTCATGATGCCGGACAGGGGCAGGTGTGCGCCGAAGGAAAAAGAGACTCGATCGTCACCGCTCCCTCCATCTCCCGGATCGACCTGGAAGACCATGAGACGCCCGGCGTTCCCCGCAATATCAGCGACTACATGAAAGACCTGGTGATTTTTGATTCGCGGGAAGAAAGCAACCTGGTTCCTTCCAACGATACTCTCTACATGCGGGGCTTCGGCCCGCGACGCTTTCTGGTGGCGGTGGACACCCTGCCCGTGGAAAAGTCCGGTTTCGGTTACGGCAACCATGCGGTTGATTATGCGGTAATTCCGCTGAGCCTGATCGAAGACCTGGAAGTTGTTTATGGCCCCCATTCGGCCCTGTATCCCGGCCAGGCCATCGCCGGGGTGGTCAACGTCAAAACCAAGCGGTCACCTCGGAATGACGACCTAAAACCGGGCTTGAACGTTACCACTACCTCTGGATCATACGAAACACTTCATAACAGGATCTCCTTTGATGGTGGTAACGACACCCTGGGGTATCATGCCGGTTATGAAATGTATGAAACGGACGGCTACCTGCGCAACAACAGCTCGGACATAGATACCGTTTACGGAAAGCTGGAATGGGTCTCTGCCGATAAAGGATACTTGAGCATCACCGGCTCGCAGACCGACCACGAACTCGGCCTTCCCGTCAATAATGATCCGGTCCGCACTGATTTTGATTCTGATTACCCCGAGGTTGATGTCTGCCGTTACAACCCGGATCAGGACCCCCGGCTGGACAAAAAGGCTGAATCCTTCCGGTTGAACGGCGATCTGGCGACCTCACTGGGAGATTTCTCCCTGGGTGCGTATTACAACCAGGAAAAATCCAACCAGCACTCCTGGCTCTACATCAACCCCGGTGATCCTTCCCAGGGCTTGAGACCCGACTGGTTCGGCAAAAAAACGGTCTGGGAGCAGGCGGGCGGCCGGCTGCAGGATGAAATCACCTGGACGGACAATCATACCACCACGATCGGTTTTGACACGGTGGTCGCTTATTCCGAAAGGCAGCACGTGGACCGTCACAAGAGACTGGTGAGAAACGCCGGCTATCTTCAGCACCAATGGCAAGCCACTTCCAGTCTCTTTTTCCAGGGAGGGCTGCGCTATGAGAAAGTCTCCACCTGGATTCATAATCGCGGCACCGACCGGTCCACCGGGGAACTCACCGGTTACCTGAATACCGCCGAGGAAAAGGATTACGTGGAAAGAAATTTCGATGAAGTCATTCCCAAATTCTACGGTACCCTGGACCTGGACGATTTGGCGGACGGGTTCCGGGATACCTCCGTGTCCCTTGGTGTCAGCAGAATATGGCACGCCCCGACCAGCGGAATGGATCTGCATGGCAACGGCATTCCCGGCTTTCACGTGGATCCCGAGCATGGCCTCGGGGTGGACTTGATCTTCATGAGAAGACTGGTCGCCGACATCAACCTGCGCGTCAATTACAGTTATTATGACATTGAAGATTTCATTGCCTACAACAATCGAAAATACGCCGAATATATCCCCATGCCGGGCAATCCCGTCCCCTCCGGCCTGGAATACCTGGATGGCCGCATCAACCTGGAAGGCGTCACCAAGCAGGACGTGGAACTAGAATTGTCCGGTCATCTCAAAGACAATCTTTCCGCCTACGCGGGATATGCCTATACGAATTTTGAGAACCAGGGCAACGAACCGGTCGGAAAGGAAGAAGTAAGTGACCGGGCCGAACACCGGGTCAACCTGGGCCTGCGTTACAATGTTCTTCCCCGCACGGCCCTCCTCCTGGATTACCAGTACCAGAGTGAACAGACCACCTATACCTCGGTGGAGACCTCCCCCGATGTCTGGGAGTTCAATGAAGTTTCCATGGGTGAATACCATGTAGTTGACGCGGGGCTGGAACAGCAGCTCTTTGCGGATTGGGGGCCGCTCAACCAGGGACGGCTGAAAATATTCGTCAATAACGTTTTCGACGAAAAGTACCAGGACGCCCGGGGATATCCCATGACGGACCGGTTTTACGGTGCCGAACTGCAATTCAACATGTAACAGGAGAAATACCTATGAACAAAAAGAATATTCAGGTTATCGGACTTTTCGGGATACTGCTGCTGATACTGACTGCTCTCTTCATTCCCGGAACCGCCATTGCAGGCGGACAAGGAAAGTTTTTGATCGTGGGGACCGGTCCCGGCGCGCCTGACCTGATTTCCATTCGCGGTGCCCACAGCATAAAAACCGCGGATGTGGTCTTTGCCAGACAACAGAGCGCCGAGGTTTTTACCGATTATCTCCAAGACAAACAAGTCATATCTCTGCCGCTTTTTCGCTACTGGGAAATCCTGGAAAAAGAATGCTGGGACCCGGCCCCGGAGCATCGGGAGTCCTGCCAAAAACTATTGGCCGAAAGAAAAGAACGGGCGCAAATGATTCGCAGCTTTGTCAATCAAGGCAAAAAAGTGGTGCTGCTGGAAGGCGGTGATCCTTGTATTTTTGGAAGCCTGCGCTGGATCAAGCAGGAATTCCAAGACGATGAGTTTGAAATCATTCCCGGCATCAGTTCTTTTAACGCCACCAACGCCCTTCTCAAAAGAGAGGTAGCGGACGCCTATGTGGCCGAAAAGCAGACCCGGTCGCTGATCATGACCACGCCGCTGCGGCAGGAAGACCGATACGATTCCATCCCGCAGCTGGCCGCTTCTCAAGCCACCATGGTTTTTTTCATGCCGCAGGGGTTTGAAAATAACGTTATACCAGAACTGTTGAAACACTATTCTCCCCAGACACCGGTGGCGGTGGTCCGGGGCGCTTCGATAGAAGGACGTCAACGTATTCTTCGCGGCACTTTGGAAAAATTCCCGGCGCAACCTCCGGAAGAACAGTGGAATCGCATTATATACGTAGGAGAATTTTTAAACGATGCCTGCGGAAAATTTGAATAATTGGAAAGGAGGATAATATGAAACCATTAAAAACAGCATTGCTTACCGGAATTTTAATTTTAAGCGTTCAGATTTCCGGCGCCCTGGCCCATATGCTTTGGCTGACACCCAGCACAGACCGGGTCACGCCGGGAGAACCGGTTTATATTGAAATCGGCTGGGGCCACCAGATGCCCCGCGACCAGTTCATCTCTTCGGAACGCCTGGAAACGGTCTTAGTTCTCGACCCGGCCGGGGAACCGGTGAAGACGGAAAAAATATTTCCCACCTTTTTTTCCTTCACCCCTGAGAAAAAGGGCACCTACCTGGTGGGGGCGGCCGTCCGGCCCGGTTTCCTCTCTATTACCACCGATGGCCATCAACTGGGCAACAGGCAAACCGTAGATAATGTTGTTTCCTGTTTTCGCTTTGTCATGTCTGCCAAAACTATGGTGCAAGCGGGAGAACCGGCCACAGGATATCAACAGAAAAGTGACCGGAAGCTTCAAATCATACCATTGAAAGCCCCCCTGTCTTTACAAAAAGGAGACGTTCTGCCGGTAAAAATCATGTTCGGGAACAAGCCCCTCACCGGAGCCACCCTGCAGGCAACGCACGCGGGCCACAACCCGAAGGAACAGGGGCGGCACAAGGATTCTCTATGGGTTCAGCAAATCAAGACCGATGACAAAGGCGTTGCGAACATTGACATCTCAAACCATAACGCCTGGATGCTGCGGGTCAACCACAAGACGCCCTATCCCGACAAAAGAGTATGCGATGAATATTCGTATGCGACCACGTTGACACTTCGGCCGCGCCCCTGAGAGGAGCCCGGCAGACATCTGAAGACTGTATTTCCAAACAAACAGCGCGCCCTCCCTGCCTGGTTTGCTTGGAGACCGGCCCCATGGCCCGGGCAGAATTGTCGGAAAAAGTCCGTGCCATGGGTGTTCCTTTACCAGAGACGAATGATCCATGAAAAACAGCCTTAACGGAAACAACACCCTCAAGCGGGAAATCGGCCTGTTTTCGGCCACTGTCCTGGTCATCGCCAATATGATCGGCACCGGCATCTTTACCACTTCCGGCTTTATCATGGCCGAACTGGGCGATCCCAGAATCATGCTGCTGTGCTGGCTCTGCGGCGGACTTTTCGCCCTTTGCGGCGCTTTGTGCTACGGCGAACTGGGGGCCCGGTTCCCCCGTGCCGGCGGGGAGTATGTTTTTCTGCGGGAAAGCTTCGGCCGACCCATGGCTTTTCTTTCCGGCTGGATATCCCTGGTGGTGGGGTTTTCCGCGCCCATTGCCGCCGCGGCCATCGCCTTTGCCACCTACGGCTTTCGGGCTTTCGGGGCTGCCGGTGACAGCGGCTGGCGGTTTTCCCTCGGGGATGTCGAGGTGCTGGTGTTTTCACCGGTCACCCTCACCGCCGTGGCAATTATCCTGGTATTTTCGCTGGTACACTATCACAGCCTGCTGACCGGCAGCCGGGTACAGAATGCGCTGACGGTGTTTAAGATATTGTTTATTATTATTTTCATTGCGGCCGGATTCTGGGTCGGCCAGGGATCGTTTGCTCATTTTCATAAAACAATCCCTGTTTCAACTTCGCCGGCCGAGCAGTTCGCCGTCTCTTTGATCTTTGTCTCCTTTGCCTTCAGCGGCTGGAACGCCGCCGCTTACCTGGGCGGTGAAATTAAAAATCCGACCAGAAATATCCCCGCCGCCCTTCTTATGGGAACGGTCTTCGTGGTCCTGCTGTATCTTCTCCTCAACGTGGTATATGTCTATGCGCTTCCGGCCGGAGCCATGAGCGGAGTCATGGAGGTGGGGGCGGCCGCGGCCACTGCCCTGTTCGGGGAGGGAATCAGCCGGTTGTTCATCGGAGCCGTGGCCCTGGGAATTCTTTCGGTCTTAAGCGCCATGATCATGGCCGGTCCGCGGGTCTATTATGCCATGGCCGCGGACGGCGTCTTTTTCCGACCCTTTGGAAAAGTAAACCGCCGGCACAAAACCCCGTCCTCCTCCATTTTCCTTCAGGCCGCCATCGCCAGCCTCATGGTCATAACAACTTCTTTTAACGCCCTTTTGATATATATCGGTTTCACCCTGGCCCTGTTCGCCATGCTCACCGTTATCGGACTGATGCGCATCCGGATCCGGCAGGGCAGGACAAAAGGTTATCGCACACCGGCTTACCCCCTGCCCCCCCTGCTGTTCATCCTGGGCAGTGCCTGGATCATTTTCTTTTCAATAAAAAGCCGTCCCCTTGCCTCCCTGTTCGGGCTGGGGACCATCGCGGCCGGGCTGCTCCTGTATTTTTATTTTGCCTATCGCATCAGGGCGGGTCAGAAAGGCGATCGATCCCGGAATTACCTGGCGCGGGATGCCTCCGGAAATAATCACGAGACAACCGATTAAAAAAGGAAGATCCAATGAATCCCATCCATTTCATGATGCTCTGCCTGCTCCTGTTCCTGTCTGCCGCCGGCACTGCCCGGTCCCATGGCGTCGCCGGGGAAATCCGTACCAGCAGCGGTCTTCTGGTAGAGGCCCGGTATGACGATGGCCAACCCATGAGTTACGCTGCCGTGGAGGTTTTTTTTAACAAAGAAAAACTGCCCTTTCAAAACGGCCGCACCGATCAAAACGGAAGGTTTCTTTTTCTACCGGACAAAAACGGACAGTGGCAGGTTAAGGTCAACGACGGCATGGGGCACCAGTTGACCGTGGAAACCGATTATGTCATGGACCGCCAGGCCACCGATGCCGGCGTAGAAGTGACCGGCGGCGAGAAGCCGTCCCGGGCGTCAAAGGGGACCAGGCTCCTGGCCGGCCTGGCCATAATCTTTTTTCTGTCCGGCTGGTTTTTCTGGTGGCGGGGACTGAAACAATCCCGGTCTTCCTAATAATCGATAAAAAATAATTTTTTCCGCTCAAGATCAGCTTATCATTGGGCACGCGGTATCTCGCGTTTGTTGCCAACCCCATCAGCCGGTATTCTAATTGTAATAGCCGTATTTCTGTGTTGCCTGGACCATCGCCCGGATGGTCTCCGCTTTGGCGTTAGGCGGGATCTCTCAGCCGCCGGCCAGGATAAAGCCGCCGTCCCGGCCGACCTCCTCAATCAGGCGATGACAATACTCCTCCACCTCGGCCGGACTGCCGGTGACCAGCTTGGCGGCCGGCACGTCGCCGAAGATGCACATGCGATCGCCGATCTCCTCCTTGGCCGCGAAAATATCGGTCAGCCCGTCCAGCTGGATGATGATCTTGCCGGCGGGCAGGCGGCGCATGATTTTCAGGTTTTTGAGCCAGTCCCCGTCGCAGTGGAGAATGGGGGTCAGGCCGGCCTCGATGAGCCGGTTGACGATCATTTCCATACTGGGAAAGGCCAGCTCTTCAAACTGCCGCGGCGAGATGAAACTGTTGGAAGTGCGGTGGCAGTAGCACTGCACCGTGGGCACCCCTGTCAGCCGGGCGAAGAGCACGGCCGTATCGGCAAAATTACGGGAAAGATGATCCGTGGCCCGGCGGATCTTGTCCGGCCGCTGGAACAGGTCGATCGAAAAGTTGATGACGTTGCGGGCCTGGGAAAAGGTGTCAAAAGGCATCTCCGCCTGGTAGCCGATCTGCACCACCGCCCCCTGGTCTCGCCACCACTTGAAATCGCGCCGCCAGAACTGGCATTGCCGGAGGGCGTCGTAGAGCATGGCCGCCCCCATCCGGAGCAGCCCCTTACCCCGGGCCTCCTGGCTGAACCGCGGCAGCATGCGCAGCCGGAAGGCCAGGTCCGCCACCAGCCCGGGCGCCTTGAAGACCTGGTCGTAATCCTCCGGCTCCATGTAAGCGATTTCATCGATCTTGGCCATGGCGTTTTCCTCCAACTCAATACCGGGCCAGAGTTCGCGCATCATCATGACATAATTATAGGTCAGCCGGGAATAGGGATTGATGTTGTAATAGATATCCCAGGGCCCGAGATCTTCCCAGACCTGTTTCATGACATCCCGGTAGACCGCCTGTTTGAGCATGTATTCGCTCATCGGAGCGCCGACATGCAAGGGCGCGTAATAGTAAAGCATCAGGGAAAGGGGCACCCGGTCCGGCACCTCCAGCCGGGTCACCGCGTCAAACCGCTGCCGCGCCGTCAGGGTGTCTTTTTCATAAAGCAATGTTCCGGTTTTCATGAGCCCCCTCCTTTTATCATTTCCCCGTCCGTCAATCTCTTGATAATGGTCAGGCCCTCATAGGCGTCCCTGGTCTGGGAGTCCACCCCCAGCGTTTCCACCAGGCTCTGCTCGGTAGCCCCGCCGCCGAGAATGATATGAATGTCCTGCCGCGTCCCCCTTGCCTCCAGCCCGGCCACGATCTCCTCGATGGTTTCAAAGGTGGTGGTCAACAAAGAAGACAAACCCAGAATGGGAGCGCCGGTCTCCTCCAGGGCGGCGTAAAAGGCCTCCGGCGGCACGTCCACCCCCAGATTGCGCACGGTAAAACCGCTGGCCTCGGCCAGCACCGCGAAGATATCCTTGCCCAGGTCATGAATATCCCCCCGGGGGGTCCCCAGCACGATACCGGCCATGGCGTCATCGCTGTCTCCGGCCGGCAAAGCGCGCTTGATCCGGCCGCTGGCCGTCTTGAACATTTCCCCGGCCATGACTAACTGCGGCAGGTAATATTCTCCCTGCTCGAATTTTTCGCCGATCTCCGCCATGACCGGCGTGCAGGTATCCAGAAACTGCTTGACGGTCACCCCGGCGGCCAGCATCCGATCGGCCTCCCTCTCCATGGAATCAAGATCAAATCCCAGAAACTTTTCCCGGAAAGACGACAAGGCTTGCAATTGCGCGTCATCCATATGCACCTCCCCCAAAATTGCCCGGATAAAACGGGTCGTTTTTTGTACTGATCATTCAATTTAAGAACGTCCCGGCTGCATTTCCTCCGGCCGCACCTGGAAGCAGGCGGCCGGCCTACTGTTGTATATTGCCACCCGGCCGATCCGCCCACCCCAGCAGGGGCAGCAGCAGCCCGGCATAAATCCGCTCCAGGGGCAACCGTTCCTCCAGAATGGACATGTAAATATGCCCTTCCGTCAACGACAGCAGCATCAGGGCCATGGCGGCGCAATCGGTGCCCGGGGGCAGAAAGCCGGCATCCACCGCCTGTCCGACCAACTCTTCGATCAGGGCCATAACCCTCTTATAATGATCATTGACCTGCCCGGAAAAATTGTCAGACCGGCTTTGGGGATGATGCAGGGAACAGAAATGGACCAGCTTGTTGAGCCGGTCGTTGTCCCGGGACATTTCCAGGTAGTCCCACAGAAATTGGTGAAATTTCTTAACAAAGGGCTCCGGTGAAGCCACCGCTCCGGCCAGCAGGTCGATATAGGGCTGCATGCAGGTATCGATAAGCTCGGACAGGAGGGCGGCCTTGCTTTCCCAGTACCAGTAGATCAGGGACTTGCTGACCCCGGCTTCAACGGCCAGGTCATCCATGGTGGACTGCTGGTACCCCTTGGTGGAAAAGAGGCTGATGGCGGCTTCCTTGATCTGGGCGCGCCGCTGCTGCTCCTTGAGATTGCGGCGGACGCCCCGGGTGTGTCGGGCCAGGGCCATGGCGATGCCTTGTGAAAATTTATATTGAATATGTAGTCAGTATAAGATCGGATCAGTATGGCTGTCAA
>JAWOCW010000287.1:0-2612 GCA_046483615.1 Desulfosudaceae bacterium | reverse complement strand
CGGCCAGTCGGTCCTGGTAGCCGTGTCCGGCGGCCTGGATTCGGTGACCATGCTGTGGTGCCTGACGCGACTGGCGTCTGCCGCTGGTATCCGCCGCCTCGGGGTGGCCCATGTCAATCATTGCCTGCGGGGAGCGGACGCCGACAAGGACATGGCCCTGACCAACCGCCTGGCCGCGGAATATGGCCTGCCCTGCCACACCAGCAAGGTGGAGGTGGCCGACCTGGCCCGCCAAAAAAAACTTTCCCTGGAAGAAGCCGGCCGAATGGCCCGTTACGACTTTTTCCGGCAAACCGCGGCCCGCCATGGCTACCATAAAGTTGCCACCGCCCATCATGCCGATGACAACGCCGAACAGGTGCTGATGAACCTGCTTCGCGGCAGCGGCCCCTCCGGCCTGGCCGGCATCCCGCCGGTCCGGGAGGGATGGGTGATCCGCCCCCTGATCAAACTGTCGCGGGAGGAATTGCGCCTGGCGGGCGCGGCCCTGGGACTGGAATTCGCGGTGGACGCCTCCAACAGCGACCCGCGTTTTTTACGTAACCGCCTCCGGCAGGACCTGCTGCCGCTTTTAAAAAAGGATTACAATCCTGCCATAGTCAACAACCTGAACCGCCTTTCCGAATTGTTTCAGGCCGAAGAAGCCTGGCTGGAGCCGCTGCTGGCGGACATCTTTTCCCGGTTAAAGCGCCGGGAAAACAAGAATGAAGTGAGCTTGTCCATAGACCGGCTGCGACAGCAGCCGGCGGCGGTTCAGCACCGGCTGTTCCGCCAGGCCATCCGGGCCGTCAAAGGGGACCTGCGGCGCGTCACCTTCAACCACATCAAAGACATCAGCCACTGCCTGGAGACCGGCCGCGCGGCCGCCCTTGACCTGCCCGGCCGGATCAAGGTCATCAAAGCAACCCGGGAACTGATCTTCAGCGCTGACCCGGCCCGCCTCAGCCCTGTTGCCGCGACCGACTTTTGCTACCGTCTCTTTGAACAGGGTTTCGGCGATTGTTCCCTGGTCATCCCGGAAGTCGGAAAACGCCTGGATTTTACGGTTATGGACAGATCAGAAGTGCCCGACCCGGCCGCCCATGAAAACCAGGCCGCTTTTTTTGACCTGGATCAGTTAATCCCGCCTTTGATCGTGCGAAACTTTCGGCCCGGTGACCGGTTTATCCCGCTGGGCATGACCGGCACCCAGAAAGTCAAGGACTTCTTTATTAACCGCAAGGTTCCGCCAGGGGAGCGCCGCCGTTGCCCGGTGGTCCTTTCCGGCGACCGCCTTATCTGGCTGGTCGGATTCAGAATCGCCGAGCCGGTCAAAGTAAACAATGCCACCACCACCATCTTAAAAGCGACCATCTCCGACAAGACGGACTTGCAGCCTCCAGGCACCGACAAAACCGGAGAAATCAAAAAAAACCGGCCGCGCGCGTCAATCCCGGAAGTTGACGACAGGACGGCATCAGAGCCAAAGAACTGTTTTTCGGAAAAGGACCAATCATGAACGATAACCACCGCGGCAAAACCGAAATCGCGATTCGCCGGATCACCTGGTGGGGCTTTTTTTGCAATATTTTTCTGTCGCTGTTTAAAATAACGGCCGGCTGGCTGGGACACAGCCAGGCCGTGGTGGCGGACGGCATTCACAGCCTCACCGATACCGTCACCGACCTGGCCTTAATTGTCGGATCATATTTCTGGTCCCGTCCGGCTGACGATTCTCACCCTTACGGCCACCGGCGACTGGAAACCACTGTCTCCATCTTCATCGGGGTCATCCTTTTTCTGGCCGGGACGGGCATCGGCTGGAACGCGATCATCTCCGTTAAGGCGCCCCACGCCCGGCATCCCGAACTGATCGCCCTGGCAGCCGCAGGCACTTCTATTATCATCAAGGAATTTCTTTTTCGCTGGAACCGGCGGGCGGGCGCCCGCCTGAACAGCCTGGCGCTGACGGCCAACGCCTGGCACCACCGGCTGGACGCCTTCAGCTCCGTGCCCGTGCTGGTTGCCGTGGGCGTGGCCTTTGTCCGCCCCTCCTGGCATCTGCTGGATCACGCGGCGGCCTTTTTCGTGGCTATCCTGATCTGCCTGGCGGCCACCAGAATCATCCTGACCGGTTTCAAGGAACTGGTTGATCAGGGCGCGCCCCTGGAAATCCGCGACCAGATCGATCAGCTCGTCAGGTGCCATCCCGACGTTCTCCAGGCCCATAATATCCGCACCCGTTATGTCGGCAACCAGCTCTGCGTTGACCTGCACGTGGTGGTTGACAGCCGCATGACAGTGTCCCGGGGACACCGGGTTGCCGAACAGGTCAAGCAGCTCCTGCGTCAACAAGGACCGCAGATCATCGACGTGGAGGTCCACCTCGAGCCCGAGGAAGCGGCCTTACCAGAGAGTCAGGGTGGGCCATAAAAAATCAGATAATTCCTGATCTTTTGATAGGCCGCCACCCTCATAAACATGGTCAAAAATATAATTGAGTCGGTCCGGGGTAAGATAGGGAAGATTATTTTTCATTGATTTTCCTTTTTTTATAAATACTGGCCTGATTTAAAGCATTGATTATTCTATTTTTCTTTGGCTTCCCTGGCTTCCCTGGCTTCCCTGGCTTC
>JAWOCW010000268.1:0-10944 GCA_046483615.1 Desulfosudaceae bacterium | reverse complement strand
TTCAGAAATTCCCGGTTGAGGCGGGCGATGTTGACAATGGAGATTTCCTTGGGGCAGCGGGCTTCGCATTCCCGTTCATTGGAACAATTGCCGAAACCCAGGCAGTCGTGGGCGGCCAGCATGGCCCGCACCCGGCCGGCGGCTTCCGGTCGACCTTGGGGCAGCAGCGCCAGCTGGGAAACCTTGGCGCTTAAAAACAGCATGGCCGAGGCGTTGGGACAGGCGGCAACGCAGGCGCCGCAGCCGATGCAGGCGGCGGCGTCCATGGCTTTTTCAGCGGCTTCCTGGGGAACGGGAATGGTGTTGCCGTCGGGGACGCCGCCGGTATTGACGGAGACATAACCCCCTTCCTGAATAATCTTGTCCAGGGCGCCGCGGTCGACGATAAGGTCCTTAATAACCTTAAAAGCCCGGGATCGCCAGGGCTCGATGACCAGGGTATCGCCGTTCGCGAAATGCCTCATGTGAAGCTGGCACAGGGTGGTTCCCTTTTCGTGGCCATGGGCGTGACCATTGACCATGGTTCCGCACATGCCGCAGATGCCCTCCCGGCAGTCGTGATCAAAGGCGATAGGTTCCCGGCCTTCCAGGGTCAACCGCTCGTTGACGACATCAAGCATTTCCAGAAAGGACATATCCGTGGAGATGCCCTTGGCCGGGTAGGTTTCAAAACCGCCCTTCTTATCATTAATGCCCTGACGCCAGACTTTCAGGGTCAGATCAATCGTTTTCATGACTGGTCGCTCCTCTACTTGTAGCTTCTTTGACTCAGCTGAACATTCTCAAAAGTCAACGGCTCCACGTGCCGCGCCGGCGGTTTGTCCTCGCCGGTGTGTTCCCACACGGCCACGTGGGTGAAATTATCGTCATCCCGCCGGGCTTCATGATCCTCGGTCTGAAAGGCCTCGTTGAAATGACAGCCGCAGGATTCGCGCCGGGTCAGGGCGTCTTCGATCATGACCTGGGAAAATTCCATAAAATCGGCCACCCGGCCGGCTTTTTCCAGAGACTGGTTCAAATCGGCGGCGGCGCCGGGCACGGTCACCTCTTCCCAGAAAGCGGCCTTGATGTCGGCCACCATTTTCTTCGCCTTTTCCAGGCCGGCGTCGTTGCGGGCCATGCCGCAATAATCCCACATGACATGACCCAGCTCGCGATGAAAATCGTCCACCGTGCGCTTGCCGTTAATAGACAACAGCTTGTCGGCGCGGCCCCTGGTCTCGGCCGCCGAATCGCGAAAGGCCTGATGATCGTTGTTAATGGCGGGCAGATCGGCGCCGGCCAGGTAACCCCCGATGGTATAGGGAATCACAAAATAGCCGTCGGCCAGACCCTGCATCAAAGCGCTGGCTCCCAGCCGGTTGGCGCCGTGATCGGAAAAATTAGCCTCGCCCAGCACGAACAGTCCTTCCAGGTTGCTCATCAGATTGTAATCAACCCACAGCCCGCCCATGGTGTAATGAACCGCCGGATATATCCGCATGGGAACTTCATAGGGATTTTCCGCGGTGATTTTTTCATACATCTGAAAGAGATTACCGTACTTGCGGGCGATGGTCTCCCGACCGTCACGGGCGATGGCGTCGGCAAAATCAAGATAAACCGCCAGGCCGGTCTCGCCGACGCCCTTGCCCAGATCGCATTGCTCCTTGGCGTTACGCGAGGCCACGTCCCGGGGGACCAGGTTACCGAAACTGGGATACTTGTTTTCCAGGTAATAATCCCGCTCGCTCTCCGGAATCTGATCGGGCGGCCGGTTATCCCCGGCTTTTCGGGGCACCCAGACCCGGCCGTCGTTGCGCAGGCTTTCGCTCATCAGGGTCAGCTTGGACTGGTAATCGCCGTGAACCGGGATACAGGTGGGATGAATCTGGGTGAAACAGGGGTTGGCGAAACCGGCCCCTTTTTTATAGGCCCGGAACGCGGCCGTGACATTACTGGCCATGGCGTTGGTGGACAGGTAAAAGACATTGCCGTAGCCTCCGGTACACAAAACCACCGCGTCGGCGGCATGAGATTCAATTTCTCCGGTCAACAGATTCCGAACGGTAATACCCCGGGCGCGGCCGTCAACCATGACCAAATCCAGCATTTCCCGGCGGGGAAACATCTCCACCTTGCCGGCCTTGATCTGGCGGGACAGGGCTCCGTAGGCTCCCAGCAGCAGCTGCTGCCCGGTCTGACCGCGGGCGTAAAAAGTCCGCGACACCTGGGCCCCGCCGAAGGAACGGTTGGCCAGCAAACCCCCGTACTCCCGGGCGAAAGGCACGCCCTGGGCCACGCACTGATCGATGATATTGCGACTGAGCTGGGCCAGCCGGTGAACGTTGGCTTCCCGGGCCCGGAAATCACCACCCTTGACGGTATCGTAAAACAGCCGCCAGACGCTGTCCCCGTCGTTCTGATAATTCTTGGCGGCGTTGATGCCGCCCTGGGCGGCGATACTGTGGGCCCGGCGGGGACTGTCCTGGACGCAGAAATTTTTGACCTGGTAGCCCAGTTCTCCCAGGCTGGCCGCGGCGGCCCCGCCGGCCAGGCCGGTGCCCACCACGATGATGTTAAATTTACGCTTGTTGGCGGGATTGACCAGTTTTAAATCGAACTGATGTCGTTCCCACTTTTCCGCCAGGGGACCGGCGGGTATCTTGGCGTCCAATTTCATAACAACCTCTTTAAACCATAAATAGATATACGGGAATCAAGCCGAAGCCGGCCGCCACCGCCGCCGCGAACAGCCAGTTCAAGGCCATTATCAGGGGCATGTACTTGACGTGATTTAATCCCAGGGTCTGGAACAGACTCCAGAAGCCGTGGCTGATATGCAGGGCCACGATAATGACGGCGGCCAGGTACAGAGCCGCGTACAGGGGATTGGCAAAAGTGCCGGTCATAATTTCGTAAACCGTGCGGCCGGCCTGGTCGGCAAAGTGGAAGCCGATCAGGTGAAATACCAGAAAAACCAGAATAACAAAGCCGGTGTACGGCATGGTGGCCGAGCCAATGGTGCGGCCGCCGCCGTTTCTGCGGACGGCATAGCGCTCCGGCCGGGCGCGCAGATTTTGAATAAACAGAATTATCCCGGTGGAAACATGAATCACCGCCAGGATCAGCAGCCCCACCTCCGCGAAAGTAATGAGAACGCCCAAAGCGTGCAGATGTTCCACGTAGGCGTTGAACATGTCTCTGCCGCCGTAAACCGTCAGATTGCCGGCCAGGTGTACCGCCAGAAAACCGCAGAAGCACAATCCGGTCAGGGCCATTAACACTTTCTTACCCACGGCACTGCCGATGGTTTCAATCAGCCAGTTCATAGGGTTACTCCCTCTTCTGAAAACCTTTTAATCGTTTCCTCATCATAGCCTAATTCCCGAAGTACCGCGGTGGTACTGGCTCCGAAGGCATCCGGCCGGGCGCGGACGCCGCCGGGGGTGTCGCTCAATTTAATGGGCACGCCCATGGTGCGGGCTTTCTTGGGATCATCGTCACCGGTTTCCACCACCATTTCCCGTTCCACGAAAAAGGGATCGTCCAGGGCCTCGGCAAAGGACTGCACCGGTGCCCAGCAGCAGTCCACGCCGTCCAGATCAGCCTTCCACTCTTCCAGGGTTTTTTCGGCGAAAATAGCTCGCAGGCGGTCGATAATCTCCTGGCGCCGGGTTTCATCATACTGCAGGTTGACGTATTCGGCAAGGCCAAGATGTTCACAGAGATTCTTCCAGAAACGGTGCTCCAGGGCCCCGATGGCTATATCCCGGCCGTCGCGGGTGCGGTAGGTGTTATAAAAAGCGTAGTGATGAGCCAGAAAACCGTTACCCCGGTCCGGCCAGATTCCGGCCATTTCATACATGAACAGGGCGGTCGGCATGAAAGCCAGCATGGAATCGGTCATGGAAATGTCGATGTACTGGCCCCGGCCCGACTTTTGCCGGGCCAGCAGAGCCATCAGGATACCGATGGCGGCGTTCATGCCGCCACCGGCGATATCGGCAAACTGCACCCCCGGGATACAGGGCGGCTGATCCGGCTGGCCGATCTGGTCGAGCACGCCGCACTTGGCCAGGTAGTTAACGTCGTGGCCGCTGCTGCCGCTCAGGGAACCGCTCTGGCCGTAGCCGGTAATGGAGCAGTAGACGATGCCGGGATTAATTTCGGCCACGGTGGCGTAATCCACGCCGAGTTTCTGAACCACACCCGGCCGAAACCCCTCCAGCAAAACATCGGCGTCAGCCACCAGTTTAAAGAATATTTCCTGGCCGGCGGCCGATTTTAAATCCAGGCAGATGTGCTCCTTGTTGCGGTTGACGTTGTTTAAAAAAAGCCCGTCCGCCAGAAATCTTTTATCCTCGATGGCAATCACCCGCGCCCCGTGGTCGGCCAGGATCATGGAACAATAAGGTCCCGGCAGCAGCCGGGACAGGTCGATCACCTTGATTCCCGTTAAAGCGCCCTTTTCAAGCATGGTATTCGCACTCCGTCAAAAAATTCACAGGTTAACCATAAAAATTACAGGCCGGTCATTTTGCCCACCACCATCTTCATGATCTCGTTGGTGCCGGCGAAAATCGGCAGCACCCGCAGGTCCCGCCAGCCGCGCAGGATCATGCTGCGCTCGGCCGTGGCTTCCTCGCCGATCAAATCCAGGGCCTGGTTGGAAATCTTCTGGGTCAGATCGGTGTGCCAGTACTTGGCCATGCAGGTTTCCCGGACCACGCTCAGCCCCTCCATGTGATCGGCCACCAGCTTTTCCATGAAGACCCGGCCGATATGGGCCTCGGTCATCATCTCGACCAGCTGGAAATTGATGCCCTGGTACTTGGAATAGGGTTTGCCGTCGGTATCCTTGGTCGACTGGCAGTAGCCGGTAACCGCTTCCACGATCATCTCCACGGCGAACTGGGCCATGATGGCGCAGATCAGGCGCTCCTGCTGCAATTTTTCCATCAGCATGATAAAGCCCATGTTTTTTTCGCCCAGAATATTTTCCCTGGGAATACGGCACTTGGTAAAAAAGAGCTCGGCCGTGTCCTGGCTGTGAAAACCCATTTTTTCCAGGTGCCGGCCGCGTTCGAAACCGGGGGTGCCGTCTTCCACCAGGTAGAGAGAAACCGCCTGGTGCGGGTTTTCGGCGTCGGGATCCTTGGCCGCCACCACCACCAGATCGGCGTTGATGCCGTTGGTGATAAAAGTCTTGGAGCCGTTCAGTTCAACCTCGTCACCGACTTCCACGGCGGTGGTGGTCATGGCGGCCACGTCGCTGCCGGCGTCCGGCTCGGTCATGGCCACGGCCGTGATAATGTCACCCGAGGCGCAGCCCGGAATATACTTTTTCTTGATCTCCTCGGAACCGTAGGAAACGATATAGGGCACCACGATATCGCTGTGCAGGGGCGCGGCCAGCCCGGTATGATTGGTCCGGGCCAGTTCCTCGGCCACGATGACCGAGTAGAGAAAATCCAGGCCGTGCCCGCCATACTCGGCCGGGGCGTTGGTGCATAAGAACCCCTCTTCTCCCATGCGCTTCCAGGCGCTTTTGGGAACAATATGGTCTTCTTCCCACTGATCCACGTATGGGCTGATTTCCTTCTGACAGAATTCGCGGAGCCGCTGGCGGAACTGCTGATGCGCCTCCGTGTAATTTAAAATATCCATACCCCGTTCCTCCTTCAGGAGTTATCCCTGACCTATTTGATTTTCCCGACAATGGTCTCGGCGATGGTGTCTTTCTGCACACTGACGGCGCCTCCGAACAGATCTACAAATTTGGCGTCCCGATAGAAATGTTCCACCTCGTATTCCGTCATGAACCCGTAGCCGCCGTAAAGCTGCACCGCCTCGTAGGTCACGGCCAGGGCCACCTTGGCGGCGGTCATTTTGGCCATGGAAGCCAGGCCGGCGTCCAGCTTACCCTTATCAAAAGTCCAGGCCGCCTGGTAGGTCAGGGTCCGGGCGTATTCAATCCGCGCGGCCATGTCGGCCACCTTGTGCCAGGTGATATGAAACATGGCCAGTTTCTTGCCGAACTGTTCCCGCTGCTTGATGTAGTCCAGGGCCCGGTCATAGGCGCCCTCGGCGATACCCACCGCCTGGGCGGCCAGCAACACCCGCAGTTCCTTGAGATATGCATTGGCCTGGCCGTATCCGGCTCCCTCGGCGCCCAGCAGTCCGTCGGCGCCAACCTTGACGTTATCGAAAGTAAGATCCGCGGCCGAAAGCATGTTGCAACCAATGCGCCGGCCGGCATCCTGGCAGGATAACCCGGCCGCGTCGGCATCCACGATAAACATGCTCAGACGCTTATCCGGCGTGGCCGCCTCGGCCTCGGTCTGGCACAGCACGACGTAAAAACCGGCCCGGCCGCCGTTTAACACCAGCGACTTGTGGCCGTTGATGACCCAGCCGTCACCCTCCCTGGCGGCCACCGTCTGCAACCGCCGCAGGTCAAACCCCTGGCCGGATTCCGCCAGAGCGACCGCGGAAAAGGTCTTGCCGTCGGCTACCGCCGGCAGATATTTTTCCTGCTGAGCCTCGCTGCCGAACCGCAGGAGGCATTCCGCCCCGTATCCGGCAAAGGCTAGGGCCAGCCCCAGGGTGGAATCCCGGCGGCACATTTCCCGGGAGATGAGGCAATTTTCAAACAAGCCCAGGTCCGCCCCCAGATATTTTTCCGGAAAGTGGATGCCGATAAACCCCAGGTCGCAGGCCTTGGCCAGAATATCAGCGGGATACTGCCGCTCCTTTTCCAGCTCCAGGCCCAGTTCCTTGTCGAATTCACCCCTGGCAAACTCCCGGACGGCCTTTTCAATCTCTTTTTGTGATTTGTCGAGCGAAAAATCCATGGATCCCCCACGTGTCACGCTGATAATTAATGGATGAACAGGGGCGGTCCCATGATGAGACCGCCCCTGTATCTTTATTCATCGTGGTGCCCGCTCAAACGCCGTATTTTCCGATAATGGAAATGGCGCAGATATTCTGGAACGGAAAACCGCCCAGGTTATGGGTCAGCCCTATTTTGGGATCATCGAGCTGGCGCTTGTCCGCCCGGCCCAGCAGCTGCAGGTACATCTCATAGAGCATTCTCAGCCCGGAAGCGCCGATGGGGTGGCCGAAACACTTCAGGCCGCCGTCCACCTGGCAGGGCACCTCGCCGTCCCGGTCGTAGACGCCGTTCATGGCGTCTTTCCAGGCCTGACCGCGCTCGGAGATATGCAGATCCTCGTACGTCACCAACTCCGTGATGGAGAAACAATCATGGACCTCCATCATGCTGATCTCTTTTCGGGGATCCTTGATACCGGCCTCTTCATAGGCCTTGGTGCTGCACTTGGAAGTGGTCATGAAATGTTCACCGTCCCACTCGTTGTAGCCCACTTCCTCGCCGCTGCTGAGAGCCACCTGAAGCGCCTTGACCGAAATTATCTGGGTGTCTTTTTTACCCAGTTTTTTGGCGATTTCCGGCGTGGTCACGATAGCGCAGGCCGAGCCGTCGCTGACGCCGCAGCAGTCGAACAATCCCAGGGGATGAGCGATGATGGGCGAGCCCATGACCTGGTCCTCGGTAACTTCTTTCTGCAGGTGAGCCTTGGGGTTCAAAGCGCCGTTGGCGTGACTTTTCACGGAAACATGGGCGATGGCCCGTTTCAGATCCTTGTCGTCGACCTTATACTTGGCGGCGTAAGCGCTGGCCAGCTGAGCGAAGCAGCCCGGCGCCGAGATATTCGGCCACCATTGCCAGGTCAGGGTGCCGGCCCCGGAGCCCGGGTTGGGCAGACCGCCGTAGCCGGTATCCTTGAGCTTTTCCAGCCCCTGGGCCAGGCAGATATCATACGCCCCGGAGGCCACCGCGTAACAGGCCCCGCGAAAGGCCTCGGTGCCGGTGGCGCAATAGTTTTCCACCCGGGTGACCGGAATCATGGGCAGCCGCAAGGTCGTTGACAGCGGCATGCCGGTTTTACCGACGTTGATTTCCTCCAGGCAGGTACCGAACCAGGCGGCTTCAATATCTTTTTTCTCCAGGCCGGAATCAGCCAGGCACTCTTCGAACGCTTCCACGAGCAGGTCTTCACCATTCGCATCCCAGCGTTCTCCGAACTTGGTACATCCCATGCCGATTATCGCTACTTTATCCTTAATGCCTGTAGCCATGTTCACCCTCCTTTATTTTAAGGTAAACAGCTTTTCAAGAAGCTGAGATTTCATTACGTCGCCTTCAATGACCAGGTCACCGGAGGAAAAAGCCTGCATGGGATTGAGCTGGCCGGTGACCATCTTGATGAAATTGTCATCCGTCATCTTGATGGTGCAGGTGGGCTTACCCGCCTTGCCGGAAGCGACCTGGCAGGCCTGATCCTTGACGGTGACATACCAGTCACCGCCGTTGGGTCCGGAAATGGTGTACTGAAAAACGACATCCACCCCGGCCGCGGCTTCGGCGTTAAACACCTCCGGCATCATGTCGAAAACCGCCTGGGGGGTAACGTCGCCGCCCTCACCGCCGCCGGTATCAGCTCCGCCGCCGTCATCCTGGGGACCGGTCAGCAGATCCATCATGGCGGAATTCAAATCGGACAGCTCCTTGGCCCCGTCCAGGCTGTTGATGGCGTCCCAGTTTTTATGGACGTCTTCCGGGGTGGGCAGATTCTGTTTATCACCGATCTGGATGGTATTGCCGGTCATGATGGCGGCCCGATTATAATAGCCCATGCCGGCGTTGAAAATCCTGCCGGAAGTATCGCATTCCTGGCTGGCCAGGTAGGTCACCATGGGCACGATGTATTCCGGTTTCATCTTTTCGAATATATCCGGGGGCATGATGTCCTCGGTCAGGCGGGAGGCGGCCAGCGGCGCCACGGTGTTGACCTTGACGTCATACTTGGCTCCTTCCAGCTTGAGAGTATTCATGAAACCGACCAGCCCCATCTTGGCCGAAGAATAATTGGTCTGACCAAAATTGCCGTAGAGACCGGCCCCGGAAGTGGTCATAATGATACGTCCGTAGCCTTTTTCCCTCATGATCTTATAGGCCGGCCGGGTGACGTTATAGGCTCCGTTCAAATGCACCGCCACTACCGCGTTCCAGTTGTCCGGTTCCATCTTCACAAAACTCTTGTCCCGGAGAATGCCGGCGTTATTGACCACGATGTCGACGGTGCCGAAGGCCTTGACCGCGGCCTGGATAATACCTTCCCCGCCTTCGGGGGTGGCCACGTTATCGTAATTGGCCACGGCCTCGCCGCCCAGGTCCTGGATCTCCTTGACCACCTTCTCGGCCGGGGTTTTGGAGCCCTTGCCGGAGCCGTCCCGGGCGCCGCCCAGGTCGTTAACCACCACTTTGGCCCCGCGACGGGCGAATTCCAGGGCGTATTCCCGCCCCAGACCGCCGCCGGCTCCGGTAATTACCGCCACCCGGCCGTCCAGGCTGATCTTGTCCAGCTCGGCCGCCGCGCCGGGAATCGGCCTGGCTTTCCAGAAGTAGGAGGAGAACTTGCGCTCCGGATCGACCACCCGGCGGCGGAAAACCATTTCCACCGGCAGGCCGACTTTGACTTCGTCGATGACACAGTCCGTGAAATCGGCCATGAAGCGGCCGCCGTTGTCAAACTCCACCATCCCGTAGATATTGGGCGGATCAACGCTGACCGAAAGCATGTCGCCGGTAAAGGTCTTGACCCGGGCCGGCTGATCGGCGAACTCGTAATCTTCCTGGCTGTGCATGGCGCCGCAATGAGGATTGACGCAAATCTTGGCTTTAGGAAACTGCGGAGTGCCGCACTCCCCGCATTTACCGCCGACCAGGCCGAGCAGCATGTTCCGGTTGCGATAGAGGGAAGTCATGGCCGTCTGCAGGGGCGCTTCCGCCCTGATGCCCATGTCCGGTTCGATCAACTGCCGGAAGACCAGGAACTTGGCGTAATTATCAATGGTCAGCTTGTTTTCCAGGGCGCCCTTGCCGCCGTCCCGGGGAGCCAGCTTAGTTATGTTCTTGGTAACCCGGAAGCACAGGGCGTCGCAGCCCTGGCCGAAACCGGCCACCACGATCAGATCGTTGGGCTTGGCATCATCCAGCGCCCTGGCCAGCATCAGCAGAGGATGGGCCGAGCCGGTGTCACCGCATTCATCGTGCAGGGAATCGGTTGCTTTTTCCGGATCAATGCCGCTCAGCTGGGCGATTTTTTTGCGGTCTTTTTTGAAAAAACAGGGAAAAACAAAGGTATCCACCTCATCACCGGAGATGCCGGTCTTGTCAAGCAGACCGGAGACCGCCTCGGGAATGATCTTGGCGTAACCTTCGTCCCTGACCCAGCGCTCCTCCCAGAAGTAATCAAACCGCCGGCCCTTGCCCTTGTAGTGATCGACAAAATCACGGCTCAGGGTAAAGGCTCCCTTGAACTCGGCGATGACATCCTTGCTGCCGATGGTCACGCTGGCGGCGCCGTCGCCGTACCACATCTCGTAAAAATAGGCCGGCTTGGTTTCCCGGGCGTCGGTGGCGGCCACCATGACACTGTTCTTTTCCTTGCTCTTGACCGATTCGACGGCGCTGATCAGCGCCGAAGTGCCGGACCGCTGCGAAGACGTAAAATCAGCGGTGGCTATTTTTTCGCTCAGATTAAGGGCCGTGGAAACGATGCCGGCGTTCTGCCGGTCCGTAAAGGGCAGGCTGGTCGAAGCCAGGTAAAGTCCGTCTATCTGTTGTTTGTCATATCCTTTCAAGCAATCACGCGCCGCGGCCACCGCCATGGTCAGACTGTCTTCATCCCAGTTGCACATGGAGCGTTCGCCCTGGGCCACCATCATGATGGCCGGCGCGAACCAGCCCATGGTCTGAAAAATAGGCATGAGCCTGCTGGAATCTTTGAAAACCAAGATCACCCGGGCCCTGGAAACAGACCTGCTGGCCGGCGTTGCCTGGTTTCCTTTTCAGAACCGCACCCGGTCCGAGGT
>JAWOCW010000223.1:0-9010 GCA_046483615.1 Desulfosudaceae bacterium | reverse complement strand
GCCTCGGAGGAGGGGAGGCGGTGGCCCTGCTGGTCAAACGCTGAGGGCGTGTTTGTTATCGCTGTTGTTCAAAATAAAACTTCAGCGGTCTCGGTTGAAGTGATTTTTATTCGCACCTGGCCCCTTTTGGGGGCCGGTTACAACCGTCTGCTAAATTTCTCGAACTCGGGCTGACGCCCTCAGACAGCGAGAAATTCTTAACGCAGCCGGCTGTAACCGGCTTTTCCCCAAAAGGTGCCAATGGTGCTCATAAAAATCACTTCCGCCGAGTTCATTTTTGCAGGCAGAACAGGACCTGATTTTTCAACATACTTTTG
Source organism: Desulfosudaceae bacterium (assembly GCA_046483615.1). Classification (GTDB taxonomy): domain Bacteria; phylum Desulfobacterota; class Desulfobacteria; order Desulfobacterales; family Desulfosudaceae; genus CAYTQK01. The sequence continues at coordinate 8,693 of JAWOCW010000223.1, read as the reverse complement.
GTCTTAACAAAAACAACAGCCTGGGCGACAAAAAAGTCGATTTTTTGTTATTTTGAACCAGGGTGATTTATCATGGCTTCGTAAAATGTGATTCCCGGGATCACCCGTTTAAAAAAAGGAGAATCAGTCATGGCAATAGAAAAGGGTTTTACGCCCGCCTCGGAAATAACCGCCCGGATCGAGGGCTTGCAGCAGCGGCTGGCCGCCGAAGATATCGCGGCCGCCCTGATCATGCAGAATACCGACCTGTTTTACTATTCCGGAACCGCCCAGCAGGCCTATCTTTACGTGCCGGCCGCCGGCGAGCCGGTCTTGCTGGTGAAAAAGGACCTGGAGCGGGCCCGGGCTGAGTCCGCCCTGGCCGATATCCGCCCCCTGAAAAGCATCCGTCAGATCCCGGCGGCCATCGGCGCCAGTCCCGGCCGGCTGGGCCTGGAGCTGGACGTGATTTCCGCCAATATCTATCTTGACCTGGCGGCGCTTTTTGAGAAAAGCGAGCTGGTCGATGTGTCGCCCTTGATCCGCCTCCAGCGGGCCGTCAAGTCCGCCCATGAGCTGGGCATTATCCGCGCCGCCGCCGACCTGTCCGACCGGCTGGCGGCGTTTGTGCCGTCCGTGCTGACCGCAGGCATGACCGAACTGGAGTTCAACGCCGCCGTGGAGGCGGAAGCCCGCCGCCTGGGCCACCAGGGCATGATGCGCATGCGCCTTTGGGGCGCGGAGCTCTTCTACGGCCATCTTATGTCCGGTGCTTCGGCGGCCGTGCCTAGCTACCTGGCCTCGCCCACCGGCGGCCCCGGCACCAGCCCGGCCTTTCCCCAGGGGGTCGGGTATGGACGGGTCCAGGCGGGCCAGCCGGTGCTGGTGGACATGGCCTTTGCCTTTCAGGGCTATATCTCCGATCATACCCGCATTTTCGCCATTGATCATATTGACGACGACCTGGTCGAAGCCCAGGAAGCCATGCTGGCCGTGCAGGGCCTGATCCAGGAGGCCGGCCGGCCCGGTGCCGTTACCGGCGATCTTTACCAGATGGCCGTGGACAAGGCCGCTGACCTGGGCTATGCCGATAATTTCATGGGCGCCGGGGAAAACCGGATCCGCTTTGTCGGCCACGGCGTCGGCCTGGAACTGGATGAATTCCCCTTTTTGGCCAAGGGGCAGACCCTGGCCCTGGAAGAGAACATGGTGGTCGCCCTGGAACCCAAGCTGATCTTCCCCGGCCGTGGCGTGGTAGGCATCGAGAACACCCACCAGGTCACCCCGGACGGCATGTGGCCCCTGGGCCGCTATCCCGAGACCATCACCATTTTTTGACCACGGCGAGCCGCCCCGCCTGAAACCCCTGATCACGGACAACAAGAAAGTAACCCCCTGCTGCTGGCGAGTTTGCCGCTTTGCCCGGACATTTACTGCTACCGTATCAAACAAGGCATGTTTTTAAAATATAAAGGTATGCCGGGCACCGGCATCCAGATCCCGGACAAAGGGTTTATCACCATCGGCGATTATACCTGGAACCGTCCTTTTGGGGACGTCCTTTATATTTTCACATTTGCTCTCTTGCCGTGCCTGCTGTGGTGGGGTGACGGTTTTTGTGCCCGATTGCCACAATGAACGGGGGAAATTTTATGACTTTCGGGGGCAGGCTGTCTATTTCGGTACTACCCCGGAAAAACGGGACCTTTTTCTGCTCTTTCTCCCTGAATTGACTTCTTAATATTCGCAGATTATGATAGAAAAAAATGAAATTGATAAACCATCCGGGGGGAAGGCCATGGGCGCAGACATATTATCCAGGAAGCATATTTCTTTGCTTTTTATTGTGGTTGGTTGGATGGTGCTGTTTCTACCGTTCGGCACCTTGGCGGAAATGGCGGTGCTCAATGAAACCGAGATGCAGACAATGATCGGCGCAAAAGGGGTATGCCTGACCGCTGTTCAGGGCGACTGCCCCTCCTACCGAAAAAAAAAGCAGTCCGTGATTTCCGATGAAGAAGTCCTCAAGCTCATTGAAGACGGTTCGATTAACCTGATATCAGAAGATGGTTCTGGCTTTTTGCCGGCAGAAGATATGTTATTAAATACAATCTCTTCGCCTGCGCTTATTGAGAGGGCTGATGTCGTCCCCGCAACGATCGAAATCGAAATGCCCACCCTGGAAATTGATCCGGCACCAAGAGAGATGGGAACCATCACGCCGGAATTGACGACCATTCCATCCCAGCCCGCCGGGAACGCCGGCTTATCCGGGGGCGCTCTCTTATATGCCCACTGATCAATCATATTTGCTCTTTTGCCGTGCCTGCTGTGGTGGGGTGACGGTTTTTTTGTTCAACTGCCATTAAAGGGGTCAGTAAAGGGGGCAGATATTCTCTTGACTCATACGCATAAATGAGGTGTGCCAATACTGGTGAAAAACGGTTCCAAAAATGAAAAAATAAGCGGGTACCACACCCGCCTTGGGCGCCCTGAAAATTCGGAACTGATAACAGGAAAATTACAGTGTCAAAAAAGTTCTTGTACCGGACAAAAATATGGCTTAATATAATTTTAATTCACTGATATAATTATAATAAAATAGGACATGAAACCAGACATTATTTGGCCGGTAAAACCGGACATATAAATATTTATTATTTATATAATATATTGATATAATACAAATAAAAGCGGACAAAGAACCGGACATGAATGCCTCTGCCAGCCTGTCTTTGCATCCGGCCATTCCGGCCTCGGCGCACCTGGGGCCGCTGAAAGACATGGCCCAGGAAGTGGTGCGGGCGTCGGCCTATCTGGAGGGGCGGATCGCGCCGGAGACGGCCAGGGCGCTGGGCGAAAAGCTGCGCTATCTCAACAGCTATTATTCCAACCTGATTGAAGGCCATAAAACCCTGCTGCCGGAGATCGAGCAGGCGCTGCTGAAGCAGTTTGCCACCGATGACAGCCAGCGCTACGCCCAGGAATTGTGCGCCGCCCACGTCCGGGTGGAAAGAGAATTCATGGCCGCCCTGGACGAAAATCCGCCGGAAAATATCTGCGACTTTGACTATCTGGCCGCTATCCACCGGCGGTTTTACGAGTATCTTCCGGAACGCCACCGCTATACCCATCATTCCGGGGGATTTACCGACGTTCATGCGTATCCCGGCCGCGTGCGGGACGCCAACGTGTCGGTCGACCAGGGCCGGACCCGCCACGGCCCGGACGCGGTCGAGCTGCCCGAAAAACTGGCCGAGTTCGCCGCGCTGTATAACCCCGCCTGCTTTCACGGGGACGAAAAACTGATCGCCGCGGCCGCCGCCCACCACCGGCTGACCTGGCTGCATCCCTTCCGCGACGGGAACGGGCGGGTGGCCCGGCTGTTCATCGGCTTTTACCTGGCGGCCATCAACGTCAACCAATCCAATTTATGGTCCATCAACCGGGCATTTTCCCGAAACAAGAACTGGTATATGATCAATCTGCAATCCGCCGATTCCCCGGATCAGACCGGTCAAGGCTTTGACCAGGAAATCTTTGCCGATTTCTGCGCTTTTTTCCTGGAAAGCTGCCTGGACCAGATCGCCTTCATGGAGCAGATCCTCGATTTTGCCCGGGTGGATGCCCGGATCGACGATTATGTCCTGGAGCGGGACAAGGACCGCGGCGCGGAAAATCCCCTTGATCCGCGGTCGGCGAGGCTGTTAAAGGCCCTGTTCGTCCGGGGAAAGATTTCCCGGGGGGAGGCGGGCGCCGTCATGAAGATGGATACCTATTCGGACCGGCAGGTCAGGCGGGTGGTCAGTCAGCTGGTCGAGGAGGGGCTGGTGGTCTCGGACTCCCACCGGGCGCCCTTGCGCATCGGTTTTCCCATGAAGGTGCTGCGGCACTATTTTCCGGCCCTGTTCGATCCCACGGTGATGGGGGATCAATACCTTCTCAGCGGGGAAGAAGCAAATCGGCCAGGGTCTGGTTGAGCTTGCCCTTTGGGGACGCTCTTTATATTTTCACATTTGCTCTTTTGCCGTGCCTATCCCGGATATTTCACGAGTCGATTTGGGCGCAAGTGCAAGGCGCTGGGCGCGAAGCTGTAGTAAATCTACCGCGAGCGGCCTGCAACACAGCAGTTGCGCCCAAGGCGACTCGCCCGCAGGGTGAATTTTTTTGATATAAAATTGCCTTTTATTCCGCAAATCAAAAATGACAATTTGTAATTTTGTAATGACTGCTTAATGCAATATAAATAATTGAAATAATACAATAAAGTAATTATTTTCAAAAAAATTCATGAAATATCCGGGCTTTACCTCTTTGGGCTTACGATACGGCCACAGCCGGCGGTTATCCCCAGTCACTGTGATAACCGGTGCCTCCCCGGGGCCAGGAAAAATCAATGGCGCCGGGTTCGCAGACATACCAGCAGCAGGCGCATTCCATGCAGGACTCCAGGCTTTTGAGGCGGGCCCGGCGATCGGCGATTTCCCAGCAGTCGCCCAGGCAGACCTTGAGGCAGTTGCCGCAGCCGGTGCACTTGTCCCTATCCACCTGAATAAATCGGCCGGTGCCGTCAATCCATTCCACGCCCGGAAAGCGTTCCACTGTTCTCGGCATATCAGTTCTTCTCCTTGACCGGGTTAACCCGGATCTCTGCCACCTCAAACAGGGCCGGGTCGGCCTGTCGGGTGAAAGCCACCAGGCGGTCGGCCAGCCAATTGCCCGGATGTTTCAGGGGCTTTCGCAGGGTTTTGTAGAGCGGCCGGTAAAGCGGCAAGCACAATTTCATGGCGGGATTGGCCAGTCCGGACAGATGTTCGCCGCAAAAAGCCAGGCCTTTTACCAGCGGAGCGGTCAGCCGCAGCAGATTATCCAGCCCGCCAACCGTCATCCGGAAAACCAGTTCTCCGGTTCGCGATCGCCCGGAGGCGGCTGGTTGCAGCGTCTCCCGGCCCTGGTAGTCGTAAACCCGGTGATGCCAGTTCTGATAATACCGGAAATACATTTTTATCCAGCGGGTGATCAGGCGGGGATCCTGCCGGAGATAGCGGCAGGTTATCCGGAGCAGGGGGGACAGGGAATGGGTGAGCTGCCCCAGCCCCCAGGCTTGATGCACATATTTGCGCAGCAGCCGAATATCTTTTTTCTCCTGGGCATAGCGCAGATTATACCGGTTTTCTCCGGAAATGGACCACTGGATAATATCATGGGCCTTAATCCGTTGGTCGTAGCGGCTCAAAAACGACCGGCTGGTATCGCCGGCGCGAAGGGCCTCAATGGCGACCTCCGCGGCGATCTCCGCGGAAAACCAGGCTGCCGGCACACCGTCGCACAACTCCGTGCTTTCCAGTCCGGCCACGTCACCGATCAAAATGATGCCGTCGTCGTGGTTCTTCATTTGACGAAGCTCCGGATCAAGTCCGACGTAGATTTCAAAGCCTTCCCACATGCGGGCGCGCAGCCGGCTTCTGGGGGCCACTTCTCCGGCCCACCAGGGCAGGCGGGTGGTGATGTTCTGGTGGTATTGGGAAAAGCGTTTTTTCAGGTTGGGTATCCGGCCCTCGTCCAGGCGCAGGCAATGGTCCTGCATGAAATGGATGCTTTCCCGGTAGGGCCAGACCATGAGGCCGTTGCCGTGCCCCAGGGGCGGAGCGATTTTCTGTTCGTCCCAGCCCCAGCAAAACCGCAGGGAATAACCCAGGATGCGGTCGACATCCGCTTTGTCCATCTCATAATCATAGGTGTCGGCCAGGGAGATGGCTTCCGGGGGATATTTTTCGCGGATACCGGCTTTAACCGCTATCAATCCCTGGGAACCTTCGGCGTCAATGACAATCCCCGCGGAGATTTGCCGGCCGTCTTCTAAGATCACTCCGGCCACCGCCCCGCCGGCGCGAAGAACGTCGGTCACGGTCACGGAGGTCCACAGTTCGGCTCCGGCTTCCACGGCCTGGCGCGCTTCCCACTGGATGAAAGGTTTACAGTAAGTGTTGTAGCCAAAGGCTATCACCGGCGACAGCGGCCGCGGTACCCGCAGGGTGTCGTCGATCTCAATATCGCCGGATTCGATGTCTTTAATGAGGTAGTTGATGATACCGTCGGCGGGGCGCTCAAAGGGCGGGTTGCCGTCGCGGATAAAGTCGGGTCCGAAAAGAAATCCGTAAACGGGAATGGTCAGCCCGGAAATAACCTTTTCGCCCACGTTCCGGGAACGTTCCAGCATCAGGGTCTTCAGCCCGGCCTGGGCACACAGCCTGGCGGCCACCGGTCCTCCGAATCCCGCCCCGATTATGACCACGTCATAGGTTTCATCCACCATTGTTCCCCCCGCTGATCACCCGTGATACCCAAGAAGAGAAAATCAGGTAATTTTGTTAAGTTATAGCAAGTCCCTTTTTGATTTGTCAAATTTCGGTGTTTTTCATGAAATATCCGGGTGAAATTAAAATTGAATTCGGAAGTTAGCCATGATAATAAAAGTAAAACCTGAGTAAACTCCTGATTCAGAGCATAATAGCAGGGGGTGTTCCTTTATGAATCCTTACCCGGATTTATTAAAGGTGACGGCTTCGTAAAAAATCCGGAAATTTCTAAAACCGACAAACAATTTAAAAATAAACCCTTGATTTTACTTAACACTTAATCACTTAAAACTGCCTCTAAAAAAGACTTTTTACAGGCTTATCAAAGGTGGAGGTTGTTCATGTCGACAGAGATAACCCGGGATGACGCGCAATACGCTTATGATGTCGTTAAAAATATATGTGACCAGGCCGGTCCCGGCGTTCCCGGCAGTTCCCAGGAATATGACCGGGCCATGATCATCAAGCAGGAAATGGAAAAGCTGGTGGGCGCCGAAAATGTCACGGTCGAGGAGTTCAGCGTTGCTCCCGGGGCCTTCCTGGGGTGGCTCAAATGGAGCGCCGTTTTTATTCTGCTGGCCACTTTGCTGAATATGACGGCGGGAAATTTTCTGGGGCTGGCCACCTGGATACCGGCCCTGGCAGCCTTGATCCTGGCTGTTATGGCCATGCTGCCCGGTATCTTGGAATTTATGATCTATTATCAGTTCCTGGACCGTTTTTTTCCTGAAAAAACATCGGTCAATGTTATCGGTAAATTTCGAAGACCGGACACCAAAGAAATAAAACGGGTGCTGATGCTGGGCGGTCATCACGACAGCGCCCTGGAAATGAACTGGCTTTATTATCTGGGATACGGCTATTATCTGGCCGTGGTGACGCTTTTTATCGGCCTGGCCGGTCTGTTCGCCTTGACCCTGATTCAGTTCGCGGGAGCCATCAGCGGCAGTACCGGGCTGGTTGAGACCGGCCGGATCGGCTGGCCCCTGTTGGTCTATCCCATCGTGCCGGCCATTGTCTTCGCCTTTTTCTTTGTGGGCAGTGATAAAGACGGCGGGGTGGTGCCGGGAGCGGCGGACAATCTGTCCGCCTGCGCTCTGAGCCTTGCCCTGGCCCGCTTTCTCCGGAACAACCCGGAATATATTCCGGCCGACACGGAGATTCGCCTGGCTTCCTTTGGCAGTGAAGAAGCCGGTTTACGGGGGTCGCGCCGCTATGTGGAGCGTCACCTGGAGGAATTGAAAAAAAATGACGTCCGCCTGCTCAATTTAGAGACGGTTACCCATCCCCGCGTGAAAATTCTTACCTCTGATGTAAATGGTTTTGTTAAAAATGATCCTGACATGGTGGACAGTGTCAAGCGGGCCGCGGAGCGGGCCGGGGTGCCTTTCGCGGTGGCTCCCTTCCCCTTCGGCGGCGGCGGCACGGATGCCGGATCATTCAGCCGGGCCGGACTCAAGGCGACCTGCCTGCTGCCTTTCCAGGTGCCCGGACAAATGGTAAAATTTTATCATCAGAGAAATGACTCTCCGGAGATCCTGACCCTGGAGCCCCTGCTGAACGTCCTGAAAGTATCCCTGGAGTGGGTCAAAACCAATGGTGACTGAGACGGAATGGTTCAGCTTGATCCCGGCAAAAAAGGCGTTAACCCGGATATTTTCTGAATATAATCAGAGCCCGCCTGACGCGGCTTGAATGAAAGGATGAGGTGATATCGTGACCATCGCCCTGCATGGAGCTTATCTTTTTGACGGTAATGGCCGTCATATCAAGGATGCCGTCATGGTCTTCGAGGATGATCATATCAAGGCCGTCGGCAACAGGGAAGAAGTGGCCATCCCGGAAGATGCCCGGCGGTTCGATCTTACGGGTAAGTTTATCCTGCCCGGTTTAATCGACACTCATATCCACCTGGATATGCACGGAATGGGTGACACCTATCATGAGAGCCTGGTCGAGGATAAGCTGCGGGCCATCCGGGCGGCCATCCAGATGAGGAATACGGTGCGGGCCGGGATTACCACCGTGCGCAACGCCGGTTCAGCTAATTATATTGACGTAGCCGTCAAGCGGGCCGTGGAAGAAGAGCTGGTCGCCGGTCCCCGTATTCTGGCCTCCGGTAAAATTATCTGCATGCTCACCGCCGGCAATGAATACTTTAAAGGATTGTACCGCGAAGCGAACGGTGTTGATGAAAACCGGCAGGCCGCCCGGGAGCAATTGCGGGAAGGAGTCGACTTTCTCAAGCTGATGGCGACGGGCGCCATCATGAATCCGGGCGGCCTGCCCGGGGCCGCCCAGCTGGATATCGAAGAGATGCGGGCGGTGGTTAAGGAAGGACGCAAGCTGGGCAAG
>JAWOCW010000169.1:0-7240 GCA_046483615.1 Desulfosudaceae bacterium | reverse complement strand
CTTTTTTAATCGCCGAGTCCGCCCGGTTTCTGTCCATTGCAAGAAGGGCCTGTTCGAATTCCAGTATGGCTTCTTCCATGGGAAATTTCCTGTTCTTTATGGTTGGTCTTAATTAAATTATGCCGTTTATACGCAATATTGTCAAAATTTTAATCGTCCGCGAGCCGGCCACAGGTAAAATTCGGCATTGGCCTTAACCCGAATATTTCCTTTGGTGACGGCAGTTGCCCTTCCAGCCACTTGGGCAGGGCCCTTGCAACGTAACATGATAACCAGATTGTGAGTTTCACCAATTTTCTCAAACCAGTGGTTAGAAGGAATGCCAGGGTTGACATCAGGCCAGGGAACCATTATATTACCAAAGAACGATATGAAAAATACTGCACAATTGTCGGTTTTATTAACGTGAGTTTTTCTGACAGGCATCATAAATCGTTATATGGCACAATCTGAAAATACAGATACTGACAACCTGCTTCCGGAACAGGGCCGGTGGCGCGATTATATTATACAGACAATAATTTTCAGGCCGATAAGGACTTTTTTTTAATGAACGAAAAGATCAAAATTCTGTTTTTGTGCACCGGTAACTCCTGCCGCAGCCAGATGGCCGAAGGGTGGGCCAGAAAGCTTAAATCCGATTCCATCGAGGCTTATTCGGCCGGGATCGAAAAACACGGACTCAATCCGCTGGCCGTAAAGGTCATGGCCGAAGCCGGCCTGGATATCAGCGCCCAGGAGTCTAAAACTATAGATGAACTGCCCGAAAAAAAGTTTGATTACGTGGTCACCCTGTGCGGTCATGCCAATGAGACCTGTCCCGTGTTTCTGGGAGCGACCCGGCGGGTGCATGTCGGATTTGACGACCCACCGGCCCTGGCTCAAAGGGCCGCCACTGAAGAAGAGGCCCTGCCCCATTACCGCCGGGTACGCGATGAAATCCGGGCCTTTGTGGAACAGCTGCCGCAGTCGCTGGCCGACAACAATCATTAACCTGAATCAAAAAGAGCAATCTTTTTGTTAACGTCTCTCTTCATTCCGGATCAGAGCCGGAGTGAGGACAACTCAGATCATGACACATTACCATCACCACCAGTACGATTCTCAGGGAACCCTGGGCAGCAGGCTGTTGCTGGCCATGCTCATCAACCTGTTCATCCCGGCGGCGCAGATTGCCGGGGGGATAGTGGCCGGTAGCGTGGCCCTGATCTCGGACGCGGTGCATAACCTGAGTGATTTTACTGCCCTGGCCATCGCCTATGCCGCGGATAAGGCCGGGCGCAAGGGGCCGACCCTGCGCCACACCTTCGGGTTGCAGCGCCTGGAAATACTGGCCGCCGTGGTTAACGCCGTGCTGCTGGGCGCCGCCTCGGTTTATATCACCGTCGAAGCGCTGGAGCGCCTGGCCCATCCCGCTGCCGTGGCCGTGGATCTGGTGGCCGGGCTGGCCCTGGTGGGAATCGTCGGCAACGGTTTGTCCGCCTGGCTGCTTTACCGTGATTCCAGCCACAACCTGAACGCCCGCGGCGCCTTTCTGCACATGCTCGGAGATATGCTGACCTCGGTGGCGGTGCTGGTCGGCGCCCTGGTGATGCGCTTTTTTGAGCTGCCCTGGCTGGACCCGGTTCTCAGCCTGGGCATAGTGGTTTACATCGTCTGGAACGCCGTTGCTCTCCTGAAAGAGGCCATCCACGTTCTCATGAACGGCACTCCCCGGGGGCTGGATCTGGAAGCCTTGCAGAGCGAGGTGGAGGCGATTGAGGGGGTTGACGGACTTCATCATCTCCACGCCTGGAGCACAGGCAACGGAACGCTGGCCCTGACCGGCCACGTAGTGGTGCCCGACCAGATGGTCAGCGCCACTGAAAGCCTGGCGGCCGCCATCGAGGGGGTACTGTCGGAGAAATTCGGCATTGATCATCCGGTCCTGCAGTTTGAAACCCGGGAGTGCGGCCAGGGAGAACTGCTCTGCCGCAGGGGCTGCGAAACAACCAGAAGCTGAAGGAGCAATTATGAGAAATTTTAAAACTAATATTTTCATCCGGGCCGGACGGATGCTGGTCGCGGTCATGGTTGTTTTTTGCTGCGCCGCGGCTATTCCGGCCATGGCCGGGGACGCCGGCGAAGCCGGCATACCCGAGGTTCCCGTGCCGAACATGGTTACCATGCTGGATCTGGGAGCCGACAAGTGCGTTCCCTGTAAAATGATGGCGCCCATACTCAAGGAGCTCAAAGAAAAGTACCGCGGCCGGGCCGCCATTGTCTTCATCGATGTCTGGAAACACCGGGAACAGGCGCAGCGTTTCGGTGTCCGGGGCATCCCGACCCAGATCTTCTTTGATAAGGACGGTAATGAAGTCGGGCGCCACGTGGGCTATATGGATAAAAAAAGCATTGTCAACAAGCTGGAAGAACTGGGCGTGCCGCTTCAGGCCGGCCCGGAGGAGGATACGCCATAGCCCGGAATATTAACTCATCCCCCGGCGGTCGCTTTCCTGTTTTTTATTATCAGGCAAGCCCGGCCAGGGGGCTGACGATAAAATAAACGCCCAGCAACCCGATGACCGCGCCGGCGCCTTTGCGAAACCATGTTCCCGCCCCCTGCCAGGCGGCGCTTTCGGTCAGTCGGCGTACCGCCGCCGCGGAGCTTCCGGCAAATACGATCGGCAGGCAATGGCCCAGGGCAAACAGCAGCATCATCACGGATCCGGCAAAAATCTCCTGCTGCACGGTGACAATGGCCAGGATGGGCGCGATAAAGCCGAAGGTGCAGGAACCGGACAGAATTCCATAGGCCAGGCCCAGGCCAAAGGCCCCGTGGATGCCCCGGAGTTTGAGCCGGTAGAGCAGGCCGCCGGACATGGTGCAGGCCTGGACACCCATCATGCCCAGCGCCACCCAGATCAGCACCACTCCCACCGCTACCTGGAGCCAGACCCCCACGTCCCCCAGCATACGGCCCAGCAGGGCGCAGATAATACCCACCGCGGCAATGGTAATGAAAAGACCCAGGGAAAAGGCCCCGGCATACCATCCGGCCCGCTTCGGCCGCAGGGCGGTCTGCTGGCCGCCGACGTAAGCGATGATCAGGGGGATGGAGGCCAGGTGGCAGGGAGAAAGCAGAACGCTGATCATGCCCCAGGCAAAGGCGCCCACGGCAGCGACAGCCAGGCTGCCGCTCATCATCTGGTTCACGGTTATTAACATTTCCTGAAACATATCGGTATTCACTCATCTTTTACATTCAAGGTTTGCTAGAGCAGTTTTACGGCAACGCTCGGAATAACAACCGCGAACATCTTTTTAATCCATTTGGTCTTCATTTTTTTCTTCATCGCCTTGGCACAGACATGTGAACCGATGATTTTGGCAATGGAAGTTGCTGCACTTTTCAGGCTGGCCGAAGCCGATCAGTATTTTCCCTCCGGCAAACATCAGAATCAGGACATCCGTACTGATCATTGTTGTAAATATGGCGCCCCCGGGAGCCTACAAAAAGAATTGATCATCAGGGCAATAGCCTCCGAAGGTCCTGCCAACCCGGTCTATGTCACAATTAATCCGTACGTCATTCCGGCGATGGTGGATAAAACAACGATGATGCCGGCAAAGGTCAGAGTCTTTTTCCAGCCCATGATGCTGCCGATAACGATCAGGTTGGGCAGGGAAAGCGCCGGGCCGGCCAATAGCATGGTCAGCGCCGGGCCCTGGCCCATGCCCGAGCCGAGCAGCCCCTGCAAAATAGGCACCTCGGTCAGGGTGGCAAAATACATCAGGGCCGAGGCAAGCGCGGCGATAACGTTGGCGCCGAGAGAATTGCCGCCCACCAGGTCAGCCACGATCTGCTCGGGGATCAGGGCCGGATGACCGGGCCGGCCCAGGAAAAATCCGGCAAACAGCACGCCGGCAAAGAGCAGGGGGAAAATCTGTTTCATAAACCCCCAGGTGGACTCAACCCATTCGCCGAGTTCCTCGCGCTTGAACCAGGAGTAGAGGATGAAGCCGAGGATGATCAAAAGACCGCCGGTGATGACCCATTTCAGGTTGAAGATGGTTTGCCACAGCAGGGCCGCGTCGCCCGAGGGCTTGGCAAAGGCCGCGAATATGAGGATCAGGACCAGCACCAGCATGAAAAAGGCCTCCTGGGCCAGGGAGCGGCCGGTGCCGTCGTCTTCGGGCAGATGCATGGCGCCGGCTGTTCGCTGTTCATCGTCCTTGCGGAAAATGAAATGCATGGAAAGCCCCACCACGGCGGCAAAGATGATAGCGCCGATGGCCCTGGCCAGGCCGAGCTGCCAGCCCAGTACCCGGGCGGTAAAGACTATGGCCAGGACGTTGATGGCCGGTCCGGAGTAAAGAAAGGCCGTGGCCGGTCCGATACCCGCGCCCCGGGAATAGATGCCGGCAAACAACGGCAGTACCGTGCAGGAACAGACCGCCAGAATGGTGCCCGACACCGAGGCCACGGAATAGGACAAAAATTTGTTGGCCTGGGCCCCGAAATACTTGATCACCGAGGCCTGGGACACGAACACGGCAATGGCCCCGGCGATGAAAAAAGCCGGGATCAGGCAGGTCAGCACGTGCTGGCGGGCGTATTCCCGGAGCATCATGAAGGCTTCCAGACCGGCCTGGCGGATGACTTCATGGTTCCAGGGAACATAGTAAGCCACCAGGAAAAAGGCGATCAGAATCAAAAGTTTGTAACGTTCCTTGAGGGTACTCATTGTATTTTACCCCGCTTGTTTAGACGGTTGAAATTATATAATGTAGAACACGCCATGGAAAATCGGCGTTCACAAGAGACTGTTTTACAACTCCTCGCGAACCCTTTTCCGGCCTGATTTTTTAAAAAATTTTCTCAGCCGCAGCAACAGCCGCCGCCGGACATGCGGGCTGCCGGCGGTACTTTCCCGGCGTCGGCCTCGGGTTCGGTAACGGCGTTTTTCACGGCCTGTTTTACCAAGTCGATATCTTCTTCACTGAGATTGAAATCCTTGTTTTTCTCAATCCCGTATTCCGTTACTACCAGGTGCCGGTGACGCGGCAACGGCACGCCGGAGCCTTCCAGGGTGGCCTTGCCGCAGCCGATTTCGCAGCCGTCGATGACGATCAGCGAATCGGCGTCTCTGGCCGACTGGACAAAGCCGGACAACCGGCCCCCGATGCCGGCCAGGCAGAAGATTTTACCGAATCCCTCGGTGGTCAGCTCGACCGCGGCCCGGTTGGCCAACTGACCCGTATTGGAGCCGCCGGAACACGGCAGCAGCATGGTTACAGTGCTTGACGTTTCACAACAGGCTTCGTTCATTTTTTCCTCCTGGATGTGCTTTTTTATGAAAACAGGTTCCGCCTGTCGTCCCGGCCTTGCGGGAAAACCACGACACGAAGCAGCAGGTATACCGACAGCACCAGAAAACCGAGATCCCGGAGCACCATACCCACTCCGGCCGGACCGTGCGTGGCCCGGGTACTGAAACAGCCGCAATGAATATCCAGCCCCCGAATCCGGTTGAAGACCAGGGCGGCCGTAAAAACCGTCATGAGCAAAACGGCCAGTAAAACGCTCCCGGGCAGCCACACCCCGGCAACCAGGCACAGCCCGATCACCAGCTCAATCCATGGCAGCACCAGGGCAACGGCGTTGACCGCGGCATCCGGCAGGATCTGGTAATTGTAGACCGCTTCCGCAAAAGCGCCCGGGTGCAGGATCTTGTCGTAACTGGCATATAAAAACACCGCGCCCATGATTACCCTGGCCAGAACAAATCCGATTTTTTCAAAAGGAAGGCCGTTTTTATTCATTGTCCTGTTCCTTGGTCTCTGTCGGAAGCCCGGCCTGGCGCCATCTGGACCAACCGTTGACCAGCACGCGGACATCCGCCATTCCCATTTCGGAAAGAAACCGTGCCAGTTCGTGGCTCAGGTCGCAGGTTTCCCCATCGCAATAAGTAATGATGGTTTTTTTGTTTTTCAGCAGCCGGTCCGACAAGGCCATGAACCGCTCGTCCACGTTCTGCCACGGCAGGCTGAGGGCGCCCTGGATGTGGCCCCGGTCGAACTCCCATTCCGGCCGGGCATCCAGAAAGAGTGCCTTGTTTTCCATATACAGCCGGCTGGCCTCCTTCAGGCTGATCACCAGGCTTTCTCCGGCGGCGTCGGTCAGGCGCGAATCCGCGGACCAGTCGCCGATAAGCCGAAGGCCGTTGTCACGCCACAGGTTGACACCGCCGGCCAGGAGGCAGGCAACCACAATGATTCCGGCCGTCTGCCACATGGCCTTTATCAGCATCAGCCGGCCGGTTTTATCGTCTTTGGCGGTCATTCGAAACATTTTACAAAAGGGTTTTTTGGTTTAGTGCCTGGGTTATGAGAAGCGATCCATCTGGATGTCTTTGAGTCTTCGCATGGTTGCGTCTTCCCGTGTGTTATCCATCCGGTTTTACCCCCGCTATGAGGATTCTGCTTCTCCGGCTTCGCGGTCATGGTCGGTACCGCGGGGCACGGGCGCCAGCAGAATCGGGATGGGGCAATGCTGGAGCAGTCCTTTGGTGGCGTGTCCTGTTAAGACGTTTTCAACAAGACCGTAATCATGACGCCCCATTACCAGAACATCGTACTGGCCGCTTTCAGCGTGGTTCAGAATCAACTGCCGGGGCCGGCCGAATTCCACGATCACCTCGGCCAGGGCAAACCGGCATTCCGGCAGCTGGCAGCCCAGTTCATCACACATCTGCCCCAGACGGCTGCCGACTTCCTCGACAATCCGACCACGGCTCTTTTGTTTCAGTTCTTCTTTGTCGCCGTATCCCATGAAAGCCGCGAGCAGCAACTCCGCGTTGGGCGATGTTTCTCTGATGACATGGACGACGGTCAGGGAAGCATGAAAGGCGTTTGCCAGGGCCACGGCATATCCCATGGCCTGGCGGCCTCCCCCGGTAAGATCGGTGGCATAAAGAATATGTTTGATGTTCGGAACCAATTTGAAACCTCCTTTCAGATTCGGCTGCTTTACTCCCGGCAGGTCACGTGGCAGACGCCGGTGGGGGTGTCCACGGCATAGGGGAAATACTTCCTCTTTAAGCGCAGGGCCACGTTGACCAGCGCGATCAACACCGGCACCTCCACCAGCGGGCCGATCACCGCCGCGAAGGCCACGCCGGAGTTGATGCCGAACACGGCCACGGACACGGCAATGGCCTTCGCGGCGGTGATCGGCCCGCTGGTGGAGGTGCCGGTG
>JAWOCW010000114.1:0-5755 GCA_046483615.1 Desulfosudaceae bacterium | reverse complement strand
CAACTTAACCCGGATATTTCACGAGTCGATTTGAGCGCAGCTGCAAGGCGCAGGACACGAAAATGTAGGGGAAGGCTTTAGCCTTCCCGATCAGCGGGCGGCCTGAAGAAGGCCGCCCCTACATTCTACCGCGAGTGTCCTGCAACAAAGCAGCTGCGCTCAAGGCGACTCGCCCGCAGGGTGAAATTTTTTGATATAAGATTGCCTTTATTCCGCAAAACTAAAATGACAATTTGTGTTTTTGGAATGACTGCTAAATTAAGTATAAATAATTGAAATAATACAATAAAGTAATAGTTTTCAAAAAATTTCATGAAATATCCGGGTTAACCGGCCTTGCTTGCCATTAACCTTTAATTATTACGCGGACGCATCATGACTCGTTTCAATAAAGAGGGACAAAGCGTGCTGGACAGGCGCACCGGTCTGGCCTGGGCCGAAAACGCCGCCCTGTCCGAATTTCCCCTGAGCTGGAGCGAAGCCCTGGAGTTTATCCGGGAACTTAACCGCTCCGGCTTTTCAGGATATAATGACTGGAAACTCCCCCATCGCCGGGAATTGTTCAGCCTGGTCAGCCACCGGGCCAAAAACCCCAGCCTGCCGCCGGATCATCCTTTCATCAACGTTTTTACCGGTTACTACTGGACGGCCACCAGTTGCGCCCGGTTGCCGGACCAGGCCTGGTACGTTCACCTCGGCGGGGCGCGGGTTTTCAAGGGCATGAAGCATGGTTCCTACATGGTCTGGCCGGTTCGCCAGGCCGGGGCCGACGGCCAAGCCGTGTTTCAAACCGGGCAGAAGCAGTGCTATGATGAAAGGGGCCGGATCATAAACTGTGCCGGCACCGGCCAGGACGGTGAATTTCAGGCCGGGGTCCCCCTCCTGGATCATGACCGCTTCAGCGCCCGGTCCGAAATTGTCCATGACAACCTGACCGGACTGACCTGGCTGAAACAGGCCGACTGCCACCAGGGCGTCCTGGACTGGCAGTCGGCCCGTAATATTGTAGCGGCCATGAACCGTGACAAAACCAATGGCTTTGATGACTGGAGGCTGCCGGAAGTGGTGGAACTGGAAAGCCTGACCGACATGAGTCAGCATTCTCCGGCCCTGCCTCCCGGCCATCCTTTCCTGAACGTGCGGGAATTTTACTGGTCGGCCACCACCAGTCACTATGACCAGAGCTACGCCTGGGTGCTTTATTTTCAGGACGGCGCCGTGGGCGTGGGCCATAAACCATTAGCGGAATTTTATCTATGGCCCGTCAGAGGACGGGACGCCGGGTAATTATTCAGGATGAAAACAACCATGCACCTGTTTGGAATTATTCTCATCAGCCTCGTCACCCTGATGCATATTTACGTCTTCTGGAGAGCCGGGTCCGTGCCGGTTATCAGCCAATACCTCCCCAAATCCATTATTGTCGTAATAGGCACGACGGCCTGGGCGCTCTTTCTGGCGGGCCTGGTCTATGGACACGGCAACTCCGGCGCCCTGGCCCGTTTTCTTGACGCGGTCGCCATGAACTGGATGGGTATCCTGTTTTTGATGCTGATCTGCCTGCTGGCGGTTGATCTTTTGACCGGCTTCGGATATCTACTGCCCGGACTGGCCGGCCGGCTGCGAGGACTCGCCCTGATGACCGGATTGATCCTGTCCGCCGCCGCCTTCTGGCAGGGGACCCGGCCACCGGTAGTCGTTCATTATCAGGTCGCGATTGACAACCTGCCCGCCGCCATGGACGGTACCGTCCTGGTAGCCCTGTCCGACCTGCATATTACTTCCCACCGCCAGGGACAATGGTTGAATGAAATTGTCGACCGGGTTCACTCCCTGGAGCCGGACCTGGTGGTGTTACTGGGCGACATTCTGGAAGGTCATGGCGAGGATCGCGGCTCGTCCGGCCGAAAAATCAGGGCCATCCTGAATCGGCTGACTGCGCCGCTGGGAGTCTGGGCCGTTCTCGGCAACCACGAATTTTACGGCGGTCTTCATGAAAACCGGACTCTGAACCAGGCCACCGGTTTGCGATGGCTGCGTAATTCCTGGGTGGAACCCCGCCCCGGGCTGATTTTAGCCGGGGTAGACGACCTGACGGTCAACCGCCAGCCTGATGAAAAAGAACGTCTTCTCCGGCAAACTCTGCGGGGCCGGCCAGCCGGAGCAGTCACCGTGCTGTTGTCCCATACCCCCGACGGCATTTCGACCGTGCGCCGCTCCGACGTTGATCTGATGCTGTGCGGCCACACTCACGGTGGACAAATCTGGCCTTTCGGCTACCTGGTCAAACTGCGCTACCCTTTTCTAAAAGGCCTCTATGAAACCGGAGAAACGAAAATTATCGTATCCACCGGCACCGGCACATGGGGACCACGCCTGCGTCTGTGGCGGCCGAACGAAATTCTGCGAATCACCCTGCGCCAGCAAGACGTTGAATAGTCAAAATTTCAAAAAATTCATGAAATATTCGGGCTAATCGATAATTTCCCGGATAAGATAGACCGGTCGGTTTTGGGATTCATGGTAAGTCCTGAACAGATATTCGCCCAGAATTCCCAGGAAAATCAGCTGCACAAAGCCCATGAAATAGATGCTCAAAGTGGTCGAGGACCAGCCGAAAGGTGCCACCCCGGTGATTTTGCTGATAAGAACGTAAACAAAGGCCATAAAACAGATCAACATCCCCGTCATGCCGATAAAAAGACAGACGCGAATGGGAATTTCCGAAAAAGAAAAGATAGCGTCCAGGGCCAGTTTATAAAGCATGGCCAGCCCCATCTTGGGCGTGCCGGAAAATCGCGCGTCCCGCTCGTACTCCACAAAACCCTGTCGAAATCCGATATAAAAACGCAGCCCCGGCAGGTATCGGTTTTTTTCCTTAAAGGACAACAGGGCTTGTAAGGCCGTCTGATTCATCAGGGAAAAATTACCGATATTTTTAACTTCCTCCAGGCTGGACAATCTTTTAAAAGCGGCATGAAAGACCATCGCCGGCAATTTTTTAAAAAAACCTTCTTTTCTGGAAATCCGGCGGGCGTGAACAATATCAAAATTCTCCTCGGCCGCCTTGTGGACCATTTCCGGAATAAGCTCCGGGGGATCCTGTAAATCACCGTCCATCATGACCACGTACCTGCCGCCGGCGTGTTCCAGGCCGGCCGTGTAAGCGGCCTGGTGGCCGAAATTCCTGGACAGGGAAATAATTTTCAGGCGGTTATCCCGGTGATGGTATTCGATCAGCCGCGACAGGCTCTGATCCCGGCTGCCGTCATCAACGCAAATAACCTCAAAATCATCGGTAATAGTGGGAAGGATGCTGAATATCCGCCCTAAAAGCGGTTCAATCATTGCTTCTTCATTGTACACGGGAATTACGAGCGAAAGTTCCACCACGGCGCTGACTCCCTGGATGTGAGGTTATGGTAACCGTTTTTGATCAATGGTTCCGGAACAGCCCTTACTCTTATAACCAATTGCAATTTCTAAAATAGTTTACTTGGAATCGACCGGGGCGTCAATATTTTAAACCTTGGCCGGTATCACTCCGCGGTCAGCAGGGCCCGGGCCGTGTCCAGCATGCGATTGGCATAACCACATTCATTGTCAAACCAGGCCAGGACACTGACGCCGGTGGACCCGCTCACCCGCGACTGGGAGCCATCTATCACGGCTGAGCGGGAGTCGTGGTTGAAATCACACGACACCAGGGGCAGCTCGGTATATCCCAGCACGCCGGACAATTCTTCGGCGGCAGCCTCTTTCAAAATTTCGTTGACCCGGTCCCGGTCTGTCCGGCGCTTGACCTGAACGGTCAGCTGCATGGCGGAAACGTTGGTGATGGGAACCCGCAGGGCGACGGCCTGAAAACATCCTGCCAGATGCGGCAGTAAACGGTCAATCCCGCTGGGCAGAGCCGTGTCCACCGGGATAACCGACTGGCTCGAACTTCGGGACTTGCGCAAATCGCGATTATGGTAGGCGTCAATAACCGGCTGATCGTTCATAATGGAATGGATGGTGGTTATCATACCGTGTTGAATACCCAGATGCCGGTCGAGTACGGCAATGACCGGGGTGATACAATTGGAGGTGCAGGAAGCATTGGAAATAATCCGGTGGGATGATTTGAGAATATCGTGGTTAATGCCATAAACAATCGTGGCCTCGACATCCTTTCCGGCCGGGCACGAAAAAAGCACTTTTTTGGCGCCGCTTCGCAAATGCCCTTCTGCCAGGCGCCGGTGTTCGGCTCCGCCGGAACACTCCATGACCACATCTACTCCAAGTTCTCCCCAGGGCAGACGGTCGGATTCCGGTTCGCTGAAAACGGCCACGGGTTGATCGTCAAGAAAAAGGGTCTGCTCATTATGGGAGACCCGGCCCCGGAAGCGGCCATGGGTGGAATCAAACCTGGTCAGGTGAGCGATGGATTCAATATGCGACAATTCATTCAGCCCGACAATGGTCAAATCCTGATGCTGCTCGGACTCCAGCAGCGCCCGGAGGACGCAGCGCCCGATCCGGCCATAGCCGTTTATGGCTATTCGATAAGTCATTGCTCCGCTTTCCCGGTCCCGGCCGCCGATTCTGTTTATTCTCGAAGAAAATACTTCCTGAAGGCTGGAGAAACAGCCGGGCTGCTCTCTTGGCGGTCATTCTGGACGGCCTCAAAATAATCGCCTGTCCCCCGGCAAAAAGCTTTTACCGGGACCTCATTTTCTGAGCCAACTATATACCAGACAGGGCAACAACCAGGCAAGCCCAACCTGCTTGCCGGCCTCATAATTTCGCCTGATTTTCCCGGCTTATCTTTTTCCGGCACATCTTTTCCCGCATCTTTTCTTTGACACCCGAACCGGATTTGGTTATATTAGGGTAAAATTTTTGCCATGATGCGGATACCTTATCATTATCGGGAAATGACATATGGAAGGAGGGGACCATGGAACAAAGGGATTACATAGACCTGGAAAATGAGAAAGTTCTTCATGAGGGCACCTGGTACAGCGGCCAGGAGCTGGCGGATGAAATCCAGGACAGAATCAAGGCCGGCAACATGAAATTTTCCAAGCTGGCTGAAAAATTGGAAGAATTGAATACCGCCATTGAATCATCACATCTGCTGGAGACTAAAATCATTCTGACCAAGGATCAATACGAGCAGCTGACGGTGCTTGGCGGCGGCAATGACAACGAGTGCGTTCGCAAGGCCATCCTGGCCTTTATTGATGATTCTGAGGCTGACAAACCGGAAGTGGAGTTCATGGACCAGGGGCAGGAAAGCACCCCGCCCGCGGCCGGCAAAACAGACGCGAAAAAAGGCCGGACAACAACCATCAATTGCTCCAAGTGTAACGCCCCCATTGAAATCGACATGGAAGACATGCCTTCGGAAGTGCGCTGCCCCAAGTGCAACGCCCGCGGCGTTTTGAAAACCAATAAAAACAAGCCTGCTTTCAAGGATAATTATATGGGCTAACCCGGTTATTTCACGAGTCTATAAATATTCGGGCTACAGGCTGAACGGGGTCAGGCTTTCACAACCGTCCGGGGTAACCAGCAGCGTTTGTTCAAACTGGGCGGACAAGGACCTGTCCCGGGTTATGGCGGTCCAGTCATCATCCAGGATTTCCACTTCTTTTTTACCCAGGTTTACCATGGGCTCAATGGTAAAAACCATGCCGGGGATCAGAACGACCCCCTGGCCTTTACGACCATAATGAGGAACCTGCGGCGGTTCATGAAAATCAAAACC
>JAWOCW010000012.1:0-7907 GCA_046483615.1 Desulfosudaceae bacterium | reverse complement strand
GGGGTTCCTGGAGCATGACGACGCCGCCCACCTCTACCGCATGTCAGCCGAAGCCAGCCGCCTGGGCCCCGGCCTGGAGGTGGGCAGTTATTGCGGCAAATCAGCCCTTTGCCTGGGCAGGGGCTGCCGGGAAAACGACAGCACCCTCTTTTCCATCGATCACCACCGGGGCTCGGAGGAACAGCAGCCGGGCGAGGAGTATTTCGATCCGGAGTTGTTTGATCACCGCCTGGGAAGAATCAATACCGCTCCTTTTTTTATGAACACCCTGGAAGCGGCCGGCTTACTGGAGACGGTCGTGCCCCTGGTCTGCGACTCAGCCGTCGCCGCCCGCTCCTGGGCGACGCCCCTGGGCCTGGTCTTTATCGACGGCGGGCACGCCTTTGAAACGGCTTACACCGATTATGCCTGCTGGGCCGGCCACATCCGACCGGACGGACTGCTGTTGATCCACGATATTTTTGAAAATCCCGATGAAGGCGGCCAGGCCCCTTACCAGGTCTATCAACTGGCCCTGGCCTCGGGCCTCTTTGTTCCGCACTCCCGGGTCAAAACCCTGGGCGTGCTGCGCCGCGTTCGCGGCGGCCGGGAGGCGCCCCCGACGGTCTGACTCGGCAACCACATCCGTGCCTGCCCGCTGAAGTTTGATTATGATATATGGGAATTCCGCGGCAGGGCTTTTAAGCCTTTAAAAATGAATCGCTTTGATCAGGAAGATATTTCCCGGGCGATCCGATCCAGGGGAACCTGATCCGCCAGGGAGAGCAGCTTCTTCTCCCCGTCCACGGGATCCGCCTCAATGACCACGATCGTCTGCTCCTGAACCGCGATGATGAGCCTGCCGCTGGAATTGTTCTTGTTCAGCTCCAGAAAGGCCTGGTACCCGGAAACTTTAAGGGACTTGGCAATCTTGCCCTCCGATTCCATGTTAATATCGGGCATATTATTAAACGTGCGCACCTGCGGCGACATGGCGCCGGTCACGATTACCAGATCGATATGACGGTTCGAATCACCGGCGTAATCCTGCTCCAGGGAGGACCAGGACTTTCCCCCGGATTCCATGTTGGCGCCTTCCGGATCACCCGCTTTTTCCAGGCCGTCAATACTGGCCGGCAGCAGGTCCAGCCAGTTTTTATAATCAGCGGCATGGGTGATGGCGACTGTTAGAAAAAGACAGAAAATACAGCTTAAAATGGTCGTGGCTTGAAAACGCATGGGTACCTCCTTGGTTTTTGATTCATCGTTTTTCTGACGAAAAAAATACCATGAGATATCCGGAGCGGCCAAGAATTATTTTCTGATTCCGGGCTACGGGATGATGAGGATGTCCGCACTTTCGGCCAGGCAGCTATATTATAACATCTTGTCTGTCTTCACACTATCGACCAAAATAAAAATTCAGCGGCCTCGGTGGAAGTGGTTTTTGTGAGCATCTGGTATTTATATAATTTGTAAAACCTCCGGGCCGACCGGCCCGGATCAGGACAGCTGCTTTTCAAGGTAAGCCATAAAATCCCTATCCCGGTTGTGGGTGGCCAGGTGAGCGGGCAGGGACACGCAAATCGTTATGGTGTCGTCGAGACTCATCACGGTCAGGAAAAAAGGAGTCAGCAGGCCGCAGGGAGGGATGGCAAACACGCGCCGGGCGGTAAAGCCGCCGCCGGAGACCTGATCCGACCGGAATCGTCCCACGTTGGACAGGAATCCCGACACCCAGTAGCGGCCCGTCTGCAACCCTTTTCTGACGCCCTTTTCCAGGTAACGTCGCAGAACCCACAGCGGAAGATAAGGAATGACTCTTTCCGCGACCGCGGGGGGGCCGTCTTTTTCCAGATAGGTCCTGACGCGGGTTTGAATATCATCGACGGTGGTTTCCCGGTTTACTTCCATGTACAAAGCCCGGGACAGGTTGCTTGATGAACGGGCCTCGGGACGCCTGGGACGCAGAGACAGGGGGATGCCGAAAATGACCTGCCCCGGGCCGTTGTTTTGCCAAGCCGCCTCGGCGGTCAGCAACGCCAGCCTGGGAAGCAGCCTGGAAACCGGACCATTGATGTCAATCCGGCTGAAGGCGAGGCCGGGTGGAATTTGTTCCGGGCGACCGGTGGGAGCGAGGCAATTTTCGCCGTTCCATTTGGGTTCCGGCAGGTTGACGACATTCCGGAACTGATCGATGGATTCGGTCCAGCCCGACCCGACCGGGGCTTCGCCACCCAGAACGCGGAAAACGTCCTCTATCCACATGGCCGTGCCCTGGCCGTCGGTGACCCCGTGATGGGTCCGGAACACCAGCCGGGCCGGGTCTCCCCTGAAAAAAAGCACCTCGCTGACAGGCCCGGTTCTGATCGGCAGCAGCCGTTCATAAAAGGGGATACCGTTGAAATCATAACCGGACCAGCCCGCCCCGTCCAGTTCGGTGACAGGCGGGGTAACCCCGGAATCCACCAGCCGGGAGGCTTTTCCCCACCCTTTATAGATCAGCCGGGTGGAGGGATTGGCTTCGGAGGCCAGGCGGGTGGCCCGCCTCAGCTCCTGAAGCCCGATGCTCCCCCGGCCCTCGACCACCAACTGGTTGCAGATGGGAAAGCGATAGGGAGCGGGCAGCCCGTCACCGGCGATATAGACCCGCGGGCCGTTGGTTATTCGGCGGGAAAATGTATTTTCCATAAAAATCAGCAGTTAATAGGTGGACCCGATCCAGAACTTGACCGGCCTGTCCAGGTAATCTGCTTCGTTTCTGACGATAAAACTGGCCGGCAAAAGATCCGCCAGCGGCAGAAGGTTGGGATAAAACCCCACCGCGTCTCCGTCAGCCGGCAACCCGTCGCCATCTTCATCAACCACGGCGAACAGGTAGACATCGCCGAGAAACCGCTCTCCGGGCAGAGGCGCCGGGTTGATAATCCAGTTGCCGTCTCGAATGATTTTCCAGATGTTCAGACCGTACCAGTAATCAGGATCTTCCTGAACCTCCATGATGTCATAACCGACAATATATTCCGGGTCGATGACGTTCGTTCCGAACAGGGGATTACGAAACCCGTCGCCCTCGTTCACCCCCTGGCCGGTCAGGGCCACCACGATCAGCTGATCTCCGGGATGAAAGAATTCCCGGCCGAGAATGGGACTGAAATTTTCGATCTGAAACAAAAGCGAGGCGTCATGGTCGTAATAGCGTTTGTTGAGCTTGAACTCCCAGGTATCATCCGGCATGACGGGGTTGACCCCTGCCGCCAATTCAATGCTGAGACTCGGCGTGCGCCCCTGTTTGTTCATGAAGATTCCGACCAGATCACCTTCCGGCTCCGGCGTCAGGACGGGAAAACCGTTGAAATCCTTGTCCCATAAGGCCATGACTGAGACCCGGTCGCCGGGCTCCAGGGAGGTGGAGGAAAGATCGATATCAAAATCAACCGCCCCGGCCGGCGTAAGGCGCTCAAAATATTTGAGGGAGGAAAAGTCCATGGCCACGGTGGAACCGGCGCCCTGTTCCTCGCTGACAATAATAAACACCGGCTCAGAATCGAGGCCGTAACCCGCCGGCCGTTCGATGTTTCCCGTGATGGAGATATTATGCTCCGGGGACTCGGGGGGGATCGCGGTCATCATGTAAATGTCGAAATCGGCTGCGGCCGGTGTCAGACCGTCAGTGACAGCGATGGGTGCCGGCATGCTCCCGGCGTCCAGGGCGTGATAACCGATAATATCGCCGGAATCGATCCGGCCGTTGTCGTTTTTATCGAGAAAGGCCATCAGGTGAACATCTTCGATGGTAACGTCATATCCGTAGGGAAGGACGGAAAGAGTGTAGTCCAGGGGCAGGGAAACGTCGGTAAAGGTTTCATACCCGATGATGCCGTCCGGATCAATATCGGCAAAATCAGAAGAGTTAACGGGTTCCGCGTAGGCGATAATGGTAAGGTCTCGTCCGGCAGGGCCGCAATCCACCTCCTCGCCGCAGAAGACCGTGCCGCCCAGCTCGGCCTCAAAGTCAAACACCTCCCGGTTGATATCGATATCGATACCAGACTGGTACCCCCGCGGCAGTTCCACCGTAAACCGCATCTCTTCGACGTCCGAGTGGAACCCCACCATGTCGCCGGGGTTGAGCCCGGGGAAACAGCCGCTGTAGTCTCTGTCCCAGGCGGCCGCGACCATCACCTCGTCGCCGGGCCGCAAGCCGCTGCCAGAGAGGTCCAGCTCAAAAAGTGTTTCGCCGGGGGGAATAATTTCAAAATAATCCACCATTGAAAAGCCGACTTCTCCGCCCAGGGAGTCGGCCCGGCTCACCGCCACCAGGACCGGCTCATCCCGGGTGTTTTCACCGCCGGCCGGGAGAGAGACGCTGCCGGATATGATGATGTCTTCCGGGGCGGAAGCGGCGATCTCATCCATCAGGTAAATGGGAAAGTAGTTCCGGCCGGGGTCCATTCCGTCATAAACCGTCAGGCAGCGGGGCGAGCCCCCGGCTGATTCGGCGTGGCTGCCGATAATATCACCGGCCCCTATCTGCCCGTCGTCATCGGTGTCCACAAAGACCGCCAGGTGCACGTTCTCAATGGGAACGTCATGCCCATAGGGCAGGATGGGCAGGGTGTAGTCCAGAGGAAAAGCGGCGCTGGAATAGGTTTTATAACCAATGATGCCGTCGGGATCCAGGTCGTCGAAATTCGACGAGGTGAACCGGCCGGCGTAAGCCACGATGGTTACCTGGTGACCGTCGCCATCAAATTCATTGTTGTCGTCATGGATGGTGCCGCCGATTTCAGCCTCAAAATCAAACACTTCCCGGTTAATGTCAATGACCAGGCCGGAATTGCCGCCCTCTTCCAGGCTTACGCTGAACCGGCGCGAGTCAAAATCCGAGTAAAAGCCCACCATGTCGCCCGGGGTGACGTCCGGGAAACAGCCGCCGTAGTCTTTGTCCCACAGGGCGGTGACCATGACCTCGTCGCCGGGGCGCAAGCCGCTGCCGGAGAGATCCAGCTCAAAGCTTGTCCGGCCCGGAGGTATCGTCTTAAAACAATCCAGCGATAAGAACCCTCCGCCCCCACCGCTCATGGCGTCGGCCTCGCCCACC
Source organism: Desulfosudaceae bacterium (assembly GCA_046483615.1). Classification (GTDB taxonomy): domain Bacteria; phylum Desulfobacterota; class Desulfobacteria; order Desulfobacterales; family Desulfosudaceae; genus CAYTQK01. Next base: position 2,824 of record JAWOCW010000012.1, on the reverse strand, counting down.
GCCACGACCACCGGCCGCCCGGAGGTATTCCGGCCGTCGTAAGGCAGGGTGACCCGGCCGGATATTTTCAGGTCGGCGCCGGCGGAGTCGGAAATGGTTTGCATGAGGTGGATGGGAAACAGGTCCGTTTCCGGCAGCATGCCGTCAAACACGGTCAGGCAGCGGGGAATATCATCGGCCGAATCCGCGTAACTGCCGATGACGTCCCCGGCATTGACCTCCCCGTCGTGGTCGGTGTCCAGAAAGACGATGAGGTGAACGTTTTCAACGGGAAGGCTTTGTCCGTACGGCAGGCAGGGAATAAAGGACAAAGTGTAATCCAGCGGGAAGGAAGCATTGGCAAAGGTTTCATACCCGATAACCCGGCCGGGGTCTATACTGGAAAAATCCGAGGAGTTGATGGGGCCGGCATAGGCGACGATGGTCGCCTCGTGGCCGCCGGGGCAGTCAAATTGATCGGGATCGCAAAAGACGGTGCCGCCGATCTCAGCCTCAAGATCAAAGACCTCCCGGGTGATCTCGATGTCAAGGTTGTCGTTGTCCCCCGCTTTAAGCTGGTAAGCGGTTTTAATCGAGTCCGGGGGATGATAAAAGCCTATATAATCGCCGCTGTCCAGGGCCGGGGAATCCGCGTAGTTATTGTCGATAAAGGCGATGATGTAAACGGTTTCTCCCGGTTCCATGTCCAGGGAGGAGAGATTCATTTCAAACCGGTTGTCGGCGTCAACGGGTTTGATGTCAACTACCGTTGATTCGGGATTGTCTTCCACCTCCTCCATGTCCGCGGATCTGCTCACCGCCACAAAGACGGGGCCTTTTCTTGACGACGCCGGAATGGGGTCCGGATCGACCTGTCCGGACAGCACAATATCCGGGGCCAGCCTCTTCGTCGGCGCCGTCGCAGGCGGGCAGCCACACGGCCAGAAGCAATAAAATGGAAAACAGGACGACCTGATATGGACAGCTTCGATATTTCATAATCTTTTCCGCGAAAAATTTTCAGGCAGACTTTTCAAATTACTATTGTCCCGCGCCACCGGCAACAACCGGAGCGGGGCCGCCTGTCCGGTCACATCAGCACCATCTCGTGTCCCGGCGGACAGGCCAGGTCGGCTTCCCGGTAGACTTCTTCGGCCTCGGGCGCGTGAAGCTGGTAAAGCAGCACTGGCGTGGCGTCGTACATATACCCTTTCTGAACCACTTCCAGCAGACTCTGCCGGCTGTAGTCGCAAAAGGAAACGATGTGATAGTCCCCGGGAAGGCCGCTTTGGTACAGCGCCTCCAGCAGCCGGTCAAAAACATCCAGCCGCTCTTCCCCGGACAAATGGTGATCGAGCTCAAAAGTGGTCAGATAGAGAATGTCGATTTTTTTGTTGGGCTCGGGCACCTTCAGCCCCACCATCTTTCCCGCTTTAGCCAGCAGGGCCTTTTCCGCGGGAATTTTATCGATATAAAGCTGCCGTCCCGCGCCGGGATCAAACACCCCGAAAGCCCCGACAATCTCCCCGGATTCGTCCCGGGCGATAAAAAAAGAGGCCATGGTAAAACCGTCCCAGTCACGCCGGCGCCGTTCCAGCTCGTCCGATTCTCCGGCATAGATATAACCGAAGGTTTTAGACCGGTTTTGTTTGTCCAGAAACTCGCCCAGTTGCTGCCGGTCCTCCTCCCGTCCCCGGGAAACGGTGAAAGCTCCTGAGGAACGTTTAAAGCCGCCTAACCCCAGCGCTTTACCCGGCTTGCGGGCGTAAATGTTAACCGCCTGGTAGGTGGCCAGGTTGCTGACCTGAAAGGCCTCAACCGGGCTGCCGGAAGAGGCGGCCGCGCCGGCCCCGGCCTTGTCCGGAGCTTTCTTTGACTCGGCGCCGGAGTCGGTGGCCTTTTTCTCCTTTTTAGCTGTCTTGTCTTCGCCGATGGCCGCGGTGGCATAGATATTGGTGGTGATGTAGGAACCATGGAAAAGGCGGCAGCCGTTCAGCTCCTCGATATCCCGGCCCCGCCGGGTAAACCCCAGCGCCAGGTCTTTCCAGTCGGCGGTTATGGTGCGTTCCCTGCGGCGCTTGAAGCGCAGATCCAGAAAATGCCCTACCAGGTCGGGTTTCCCGTTTATGTAGCAGGGGCGGACGATCAGCACCGCCATTCCTTCCAGATGCCCGTCCGCGTTGGGAAAACCGATAAAAAAATGCCGGTCGCTGACATACTTTAAAAACCGGAAATAATCCGGCTCTTTCCGGGTAATCACGGTGAACTTTTCACTGCTCATGCTGATACTGTTGTAAAAATCCAGTATTTCCCGGTTTTCTTCCGGGGTCATGATCCGACCCCCGAAACTCTCGACAAAGGTATTGATGTCCATACGCTTTCCTTTCCAGACCTATCCCGGATATTTCATGAAATATCGGGGCTATCCTGATGACACCGCCGCCTGTCCGATATTATTCGGGGAGGCTTCCCCGCTCCCCAGCACCTGTCGGAACTTTCGCGGCAAACCGCAGTTCCACAACACCACCGGCTCGACCTTCAGGTTGCCGGCGACCATGCCGCGGGCGTCCGCCCGCCGGTGATAAAGCGACCTGGCTTCGGGAGACACCAGGCAGACCGCCGCTGACAGCTGGTTGAGATCCCTGGCCAGGTTATAGTGATAAGACTCGCGCAGTTCTGCTTCCGCGGCGGCGGCGATATTCTCCGCGGGCGCCTTCTCATCACCTTCGCACAATACCAGGTAACGGGAACTGACACCGGAATAACTATCCGGAACGGCCAGAAGGCTGAGCGGTTTTACCGGATAGGCCGTGGCGACGCTCTCCAGCACGCTCCGGGCGATCTC
>JAWOCW010000264.1:0-4767 GCA_046483615.1 Desulfosudaceae bacterium | reverse complement strand
GATTATTCGTCCCAGAGCGTCGGAGTCGGCCGGATAAAACGCGCCGGCCACGGCGGTCGGACGTTCCCCGGCGCCGGCCGTGGCGGAAAAAAGTATTATCATCAAGCCGAGAACGATAATAAGGTGGTGATTAACTCGCATTATGGCCTAAAAAAAGCTAATGTTTAAGGTAGCCGGTTTAATTTTCCGCTGTTTTTTCGGGCTAAGAAGGTATTTGCAGATTCGTTATGTTCCGACATGATGATACTATAATAGATTTTCTAACCGGTCAATGGAGAATCAGGGGGGGAGAATCATGGGGGGAGAATCATGGAGAATCAATCGGCAATTTATTCTTGACATTTCACAAGCCATGACTATACTCAGAACTTTTAAGAGAGATGGGCCGTTAGCTCAATTGGCAGAGCAACTGACTCTTAATCAGTAGGTTGAAGGTTCGATTCCTTCACGGCCCACCACACGACTTTTGGTCGTGGTCTTGATTAGGGGTGGCAGAAAAGCCTGAGATTATACCCTCCGAACCTGATCCGGATAATGCCGGCGCAGGGAAATCAAAAGGTATCTATGAGGCAGGCCAGGCTGTTCCTGATCAAAGAATGATTTTCAGGAACAGCCTTTTTTATTGGAGGAGACTATCGTCATGACGCAACTCAGTCAGGCCCGGGCCGGTAACATAACGGCTGAAATGGAAGTTGTCGCCGCCAAAGAGGGCCGGACTCCGGGAGAAATCCGGCAGGGGGTGGCGGCCGGCGAAATTGTTATTCCCAAAAATATCAAGCGGTCATTTTCGGTGGAAGGCATCGGCCGGGGACTGCGGACCAAGGTTAACGCCAATATCGGCACTTCGCCGGATCATTATGACGCGGCGGAAGAGAAGATCAAGCTGGAGGTCGCGGTCGCAGCCGGCGCGGACAGCATCATGGATTTGTCCACCGGTGGCGACCTGGCGGCTGTGCGCGAGATGATGCTGAGAAATTCGCCGGTTATGGTCGGGGCGGTGCCGGTTTACGCCGTGGCGGCCGAATTGAGCCGGCAGGGCCTTCCTTTCGCTGACATGACGGCTGATCTGCTGTTTGAGTCAATTGAAACACAGTGTCGGCAGGGGATCGACTATATGACCGTGCATTGCGGTGTTACCCGGCAGACCAGCGCCCTGGCCGGTTCCGGCGAGCGGGTGGCCGGTATTGTCAGCCGGGGCGGGTCGCTTATGGCCGCCTGGATGCATCATAACGGCCGGGAAAATCCCTTGTATGAATATTTTGAGCGGTTGCTGGAGATCGCCTGTAAATATGATGTTACCCTCAGCCTGGGGGACGGGCTCCGTCCCGGTGCCGGGGCTGACGCCTCGGACAGCGCCCAGATGGAAGAACTGGTCATACTGGGGACTCTGGCCCAGCGGGCGCGGCGGGTCGGGGCGCAGGTCATGATCGAAGGTCCGGGGCATGTGCCGCTGGATCAGATAAAAGCCAATATGATAATGGAAAAATCTTTATGCCACGGCGCCCCCTTTTACGTGCTGGGACCGCTGACCACCGATTGCGCCCCGGGATATGATCATATTACCGCCGCCATCGGCGGTGCCGTTGCCGCCGCGGCCGGGGCCGATTTCCTGTGTTACGTGACGCCGTCCGAACACTTGTGCCTGCCTGATGCCGAAGATGTCCGGCTGGGCGTTATCAGTGCCAGAATCGCCGCTCATTCCGGTGATATAGCCAAGGGCGTGGCGGGGGCACGGGAGCGGGACAGGCAGATGTCAGCTTGCCGCAAGGAGCTGGACTGGGAAGGCATGTATAAACTGGCCCTTGATCCCGTGCTCCCCAGCCAGCGGCGTCAGGCAAGCGAAGCCGGGAACAAGCCGGCTTGTACCATGTGCGGCGATCTGTGCGCCGTTAATCTTCATAATACTCTTAAATAACCGGATAAAAGCATTTATACCAAGCCGGCAATGTTACCACAGGCTATACAGGAGGAAAAAATGGGTTTAAATGAAGTTATGATCACCCGGGCGATTGTGGATCGTTACTATGAAAAGCTGCTTAACCATCTGGAGATTGACGTGGCCATTGTCGGCGGCGGACCATCCGGGCTGGTGGCGGGATATTATCTGGCTCAAGCCGGCCGGAAAGTGGCGATGTTTGAACGCAAACTGAGCATCGGCGGCGGTATGTGGGGCGGCGGCATGCTTTTTAACGAGATCGTGGTGCAGTCCAGCGCCTTGCCGATTTTAGATGATCTGGAGGTGTCATACCGACATTACCGGGAAGACTATTATACCGCGGATGCCGTGGCGGCGGTTTCGACGCTGACCAGCCGGGCCACCGGTGCCGGCCTGGCTGTTTTCAACTGTATCAGCGTGGAAGACGTCTTGATTCGTCCGGAGCGGGTTATCGGTCTGGTTTTGAACTGGTCCGTGGTGGAGATGGCCGGCCTCCATGTGGATCCTCTGGCCATGCGGGCCCGGGCAGTTATTGACGCCACCGGCCATGCCACGGAAGTAGTCAAGGTGGTGGATGAAAAAACGCCCGGCCAGTTGGCCACTGAAAGCGGTCGGATTGAAGGTGAAAAATCCATGTGGTCGGAAAGAGCCGAAGCCCTTACCCTGGAAAATACCCGTCAGGTCTATCCCGGCCTTTACGTAACCGGAATGGCGGGTAACGCTACCTTCGGGGGGCCCCGGATGGGGCCTATTTTTGGCGGTATGCTCCTGTCGGGTAAAAAGGTGGCGGAACTTATCGGATCGGATCTTGATAATAATTAAGTTTGAGCCTAATTTATTTCCATCTCCAGCCTGAAAAACGAGGGCCCTGGTTCGGTTTCCTGCACCACCAGCAGATAGCAATGGTTATCAGCGTCAAACCTTAAGGTGGCGTCTCTGGGGATACCGTCAAAACGGTTCTCACTGGGTTGACCGTTGATGACGACCATGCTTTGGCCGTCCTGATAAGCGGTGTAAGCGATATGGGTTCCGTCCGGAGAAAAAGTCGGCCGCCCCACCGCCTCAAAGGTCGGGTGGGCCTGGCCGTCAACTACCATGAAGGCCTCTTTGGCCTGGTTAAAAACCGGGTAAGCCATACGCTCGCCGTCCGGGCTGAAAAATGGTTTCTGCGAGGTAAAAGTAAGATTTCCGGCTTTGTTTTTCCCGCCGGGAATGCCGATAGCCGGGTAAGGCGTCATTTCTTCACCATTAACTACCATGACCATTTTGTCCTTGTCCGTGGTGGCCACGTAAGCCAGAGTTTTTTTATCCGGAGAAAAAACCGGGATGCCTATGGATTGATAACTCTTTTCCACATTTATTTCTCCAGCCTCATTATTGGTAACAACGCAGAGTCGTCCGTCTTCTTTTTTCCCGCCGTAGACCAGTTCCGAAGAATATGGCGAAAAGGAGAAAAACAGAACACTTTCAAAGGCCGGCCCTTTCTGTTCATCACAGATAATATACCAGTCACCCCCGATCCAGGCGCCGTAAGCCACCCGCTCAGAATCAGCGCTGAAGATTAACCGGCCCGGCTTGCCGAGCACCATACCTTTTTTACCGTCGATAACATAGCGGGTTTTCCGTTCATCATCCATGGCCAGATAAGCGAAACGGCTGCCATCCGGAGAAAAGGCCGGATTCAGGGCAGCTGCCCCGGCATCAAATTCCTGGTCGTCTTTAACGACAATCAGTTCTTTGTCAACTTGGGCGGTATAGGCGATATGTTCGGAATCTTTTGAAAAAACCAGATTATTGACTTTCTGGTACCGCTTGCCCTTTTGGCCGTCTTTAACCACCATCCATTTGCCGTCCTTTTTGCAGACAGCGGCCAGATGTCGGGAGTCGGGCGAAAATTTGATATTGGTAATTTCGTTGAAGCTGTCCTGTTTCTTATGATCTTTAACCAGGATGTGTGATCCGTTTTTATTTATGCCGACATAGGCCAGGTGGTTTGAGTCCGGACTGAAAATAAGGCCGAGTTTGTGCGTCACTCCCACCGGAAAGGTCGGACCTTTTTTGCCGTCCATAACGACAAATTGCTCTCCGTCTTTGTTCTCAGCCCGGTACGCGAAGCTGGAACCGTCCGGGCTGAAAGTGAATGATCCCACCTGAGCATATTTGTCCTGGACTTTGTTCTCAACCACGGCAAACATTTGCCCGTCTTTTTGAGCGATAAAGGCCAGGTGGTTATCGCGCGGGGAGAAAAACGGAGACTGCCTGGTAACTCCCGGGTAGCTGGTCTCGGCAGTACCGTCATGCCATACCCGGAAATGCGGCCCTATTCTGGAAACATAGGCCAGGTGACGAGAATCAGGACTGACCGTGACGGAGTGTTTAAACAGCTCTTCTCCGCTGATGCAATGTCCCATCGGGGTCATGGTTTCCTGAAAAGGTTTTGACGAGGTTTGGTCAGCCATGCCCGGGGTGGTGATACTGAGCAGGAGTATTGCCCAGTTGACAAGAAGTAGAACAATTTTAAGTCTGGCAGTCATCATAAAGGACCCTTTTTCTCTGTTGAATGGCTCTGTGGCTTTTATTATTATCACGGATAATTTAAAAAAATACAAGTGGAGTTTCAACCGTGGAGTCTGAACAAGTGGGATTTTCAGGCCGGTAATTTTTTAAAAACTCCCGGTTTTAAATCAGGGTTGTTTTTCCGCAGGCTGACTGGGTGTCAGCTGGAATTCCGATTTTTCATCGGGCCCGGACAGAAAAGGCGTTTCTTCTTTTATCGTGTTCCAGGAATCTTTAAGCACCCCGGTAATGCGATGGATGTACTTGAAGGGCAT
>JAWOCW010000244.1:0-3994 GCA_046483615.1 Desulfosudaceae bacterium | reverse complement strand
CTCTGTTTTTTCGACAAACGTTCGGGCTTGACCATAACAACAGCCCGGGTGACAAAAAGGCCGTTTTTTTATTACCTTGGACCACAATGGTTTTATTAAGTATTTCAAATGACCTTCTTTAATAAGAGTCAATAACAGAAATGGCCTTGTTCGTCAATTCATCCGAATCAGGAGCGTTGAGCTGATATTTCATGAAGTTTTTAAGACGCTTATATTTATATTGATGTTTGGGTTTAAATATGTTATATTATTTAATAATTGTTGTCTGGGCACCAACGGCAAGGCAACTTTTTGTTTTTTAAGAGATCTGTTTCTTTTGCAAGATTTTTTTTCCGGAAAACATGAATTTATTCACCAGTACAAATTTATTCACCAGTACAATTTGTTAAGTGACATTCATGATGATTTTGAAACGCAAGCGTAGTGAGAATGAGAAAGAGGCTATTCTCAAGGAAATCTATTACGATAACTTGAAACTGGCCGGTAAGCACATTGAGGGAGACAGGTCGGGAGCCGGTTGGCTGGCCCGCGTAAAACCACTTCAAGTACTGGCCTTCATGCTGATATTGGTTCTGTTCTCGTTGTCGGAATTGAACACTTCTCCTCACGTCAGCGCCAGGCAGCCTTTTCCCGCCTTGCTTTCGGTTTCTGATAAAATGATTGAAACGACCTCGACCATGTCAAAATCACGGACCGGTTACCACTGGGACGGTCTCTGGGATAAAATCCCGGGCAGTAATTATATGGGGCCCGGTGAGGCGGGGTTTGATAATTACAAGCTCTTGCTTTCAGAAAGTGATGATGTCCGTTTATCGTCTTTGTTCGGGCTTGGGGTTAAAACCATCGTCATTGATCCCGGGCATGGAGGCCGGGATCCTGGAGCCATAGGCGCCATGGGCACAATGGAAAAAGACATCACCCTTGACGTGGCTCTGAAGCTCAAGTCCAGACTGGCCGAACTTGGTCGACATCATGTACTCCTCACCCGCGAAAACGACCGAACCATGGCGTTGGCGGACCGGGTTAAATTCGCCCGGCGCAACAACGCCGATCTTTTTATCTCTATTCATGTTAATTCGCTTCCCAATAAAAATAAAAATATTATAGAAACATTCTATTTCGGTCCTCCTTTGAACTACGAAGCACTTCTTTTGGCAGAGAAGGAAAATAAAGAATCCCATTTTTCCGTGGAAAATTTCGATTCCATTATTCAGGATCTCGGTAATACTTTAAAACGCCAGGAGTCGAAAAAACTGGCCACTGCCATTCAGTCTAACCTTTTCAATAATCGCCGGGTCCAGGACGCCCAGGTCCAGAATTACGGCATAAAAACGGCCCCATTTGTCGTTCTTTCGCAAACGGAGGTGCCCAGTGTGCTGGTTGAGATTTCCTGCATTACCAACGTTAAGGAGGAAAAGAAACTGACTTCATCCCGGTACCGTTCAATGGTCGCGGCCTACATGGAAGCAGGTGTCGTTACTTACCTGGAAATTCACGATTCCAAATTATTAATAGGAGAAAAGTAAATGAATGAACAAAACGAAATTGTCGTTAACGCTGAAGAGGGAAGTGACAGGCAAGAAAACGCTGAGGTCCTTAACGTCGGCATTGATCTGGGTACTTCCAAAAGCGCCATATCGGCCAGTAACGGCAGTAAAAACTGGTTGGAGAGTTTTGTCGGCTGGCCCCGGGATTTTATCGCGCGCAAGGTTTTGGGGAAACGGATCCTGTTCGGAAAAGAGGCCCTGGAGAATCGATTGTCTCTGGACATTTCCCGGCCTCTGGAGCGGGGCGTCATCAAGGACGGTTCCGAGCTCAGTGAAACGGCGGTCAAGGAGCTGGTCGGCCATTTGATAGGTATGGCCAAAGCCGGCCACAATTATAAAAAAACCCGGGCCATCATAGGGGTTCCGCCGGAGTCATTCAAAAGCAACCAGCTGGCCATCAGGCAGCTGGTGGCTGATTTTGCCGATGCCATTATGGTGGTCTCGGAACCGTTTTCCGTGGCTTACGGATTTAACGCTTTGAACAATGCCATGGTTATTGATATCGGGGCGGGAACCATGGACTTCTGCATCATGCACGGGACAATGCCCTCTGAAGATGATCAGAAATCAATTTTAACCGCGGGCGATTATATCGATCAGCAGCTTCAAACTTATTTGCATGAACGCTATCCCAAGGCCGATTTTACGCTCCACATGGCCCGCCGTTTCAAAGAAGAGCATAGTTTTGTGGGCCATCCGGAAAAACAGGTCATGGTGGAGATCCCTGTTGAAGGTAAGCCCACCATGCACGACATTACCGCGGAAATGCGGCGCGCTTGCGAAAGCATTTTGCCTGGATTGGAAGAAACAATGTTTAACCTGATCGCCGGCTTTGACCCGGAATTCCAGAAAAAAGTTATCAATAATATTATCCTGGCCGGCGGCGGCAGTCAGATCAAAGGCCTGCGGGAGCACATTGAAAGCGTTCTTAAAGAATACGGTCCCTGCCAGGTACAAACCATTGCCGATCCTCTTTTCGGCGGCGCCGACGGCGCCCTGGGATTAGCCAGGGATATGCCGGATGAATATTGGGAGAATACTTGATTTGTCAGGCAGAGGCATTTAATCCGGAACTTTTATCCCGCGGTCCCGCCGCAGGGACCGCGCGGCCTCGGAGACAGCCCGCGCGGCCCGGTCAATGTCGCTTTCGGTGGTCATCCGGCCGACGCTGAAGCGGACGGTGCCGCGGGCCCATTCCCGGGGCAGGTCAATGGCCTGAAGGACATGGGAAACCTTGACGGTGTCCGCGTGGCAGGCCGCCCCGGCCGAGGCCGCCACCTCCGGACCGATGGTCTCCAGCAGGCGGTCGGCGTCAATGCCCGCCAGAGAAAGGCTGAGGGTGTTGGGCAATCGTTTTTCCGGGTGGCCGTTCAAGCGGATATCGGGGACGGCCTTTTGCAGCCCCTGGTGGAGCCGGTCCCGCAAAGCGGCCAGGTGGACCATGACCGCTTCCAGGTCCCGGGCGGCCGCTTCACAGGCCGCGCCCAGACCGACTATGGCGGCGATGTTCTCGGTGCCGGCCCGGCGGCTGTTCTCCTGGCCGGCGCCGTGGCAGAAGGGCGGCAGGGGAATGTCCCGGCGGACATAAAGGGCGCCGATGCCCTTGGGCGCGTAAAGCTTGTGACCGGCCAAAGAGAGCAGGGCCACCTCCAGGTCTTTGACCGAGACCGGAATTTTGCCGATTGACTGGGCCGCGTCCGTGTGCAGGGCGAGATCGTGCCGGTTGGCGATCTCCGCGATCTCTTCCAGGGGCTGGATGGTTCCGATTTCGTTATTGGCGTGCATGACCGAGATGAGGATGGTCTCCGGCCGGATGGCCGCTTCCACGTCAGCCGGCGCCACCCGGCCGTGAGTGTCCACCGGTAAGGCGGTGATCTGCCGGCCGTGTTCCCGCAGGTAGGAGCAGACTTCGGTGATGGCCGGATGCTCGATGGCGGTGGTGATGATATGGTTGCCCCGGTCGGACATGAGTTCGGCCATGCCCTTAAGAGCGTGGTTGTTTGATTCCGTGCCGCCGCTGGTAAAGATGATTTCCTCCGGCCGGCAGCCGATCAGGGCGGCGGTCTGTTGCCGGGCGTGCTCCAGCGCCCGGCGCGGGGCGATGCCGTACCAGTGAGCGCTGGAGGCGTTGCCGAACTCCTCCCCCAGGAAAGGTTCCATGGCCCGGCGCGCTTCCGGCAGCAGCGGGGTGGTGCCGTTATAATCCAGATAAATGGGGGGTGTCATGGTCTTTATTCAATCAGGTTTTTTTGTTTCTTATGCTCCTGGCCCATCGAACAGGTTACGGTAACACGGCAGCCGGAAAAATGTCAATTTTGACGGCTTCGTATGTTTTTACGAAAATGTCAATTTTCGTTCGGGGCCTTTTCCGGCCGGAGATGGTCCAGGATGATCAGGCGGCGCTGGTCACCTGTCAGGGGCAGCCGGTAGTCATGAGCGTTAATGGC
>JAWOCW010000215.1:0-19309 GCA_046483615.1 Desulfosudaceae bacterium | reverse complement strand
AGCCAGCAGGGAGGGCCGGTCGCAGGTGGTCCGGTTAACTGCTTCCATTATATCAATAATGTCGCCGGCGATCCGGGTCACCAGCTCCGAATGGCCGGCCCACAACTCCCCGGTTTTGCCGCCCACAACCAGCCCGGCAATGTTAATGGTCAGAACATACAGATTTTTTTTGATCAGCTCGGTCAGCATTTCCCCCTCATCCGCCGGCACCTGACAGGGAATATCAAGAGTGCCCAAGGCCTCCCGGATCAGCTCGGCGCCAGGGCCAAAAGCCTGGCTGGGCTGAAAAACTTTAACTTCCCGGCCACTTTTCTTTTCAAACCAGACCGCCAGGACGGTGGGGTTGGTAATGTTTTCAGCCTGCCACTGCCAGGGAAGAAGCTCGTTCTGCAGCAGGCCCAGGCGGTCGCGCCAGGGACCTGGCATCCGGCTCAGCACCTCCGTCAGGATGTTTTCCGGCACTGCCAGCAGCACCAGTACCGGCTCCGGCATCAGCGCCACGCGATCGGCCGGGTTCATTGCCGGGGTGACCGGATAGACCGGATGGCCGGCCCCCAGGAACCCCCGGGCGAAAACCCCGCCCATCTGCCCCAGGCCCATGATAACTATGGGCTGATATGCCTGGTCAGGTCTCATGAACACTCTCCCCGCGCCAAAGATTGATGGTTTTGTTCAAGTCAATTATATCCAAAATCATAATCACCCCAAATAAAAATTGACAAAGGGTTTTTCCTGTAATAAAAGTGATTGACATGTCAGTCAGAAAACAAAAAAAGGCCGCGACCAGGCAGCGCCTGGAGGAGGCGGCCATTCAAATTTTCCACGAAAAAGGCCTTCACGGGTGCCGGGTTTCTGATATCGTCGGCCGCGCCGGGGTGGCCCAAGGCACTTTCTACAACCATTTCGAGTCCAAAGAAGCTGTTTTTAATCATATTGCCGACTCTTATCTGGATCATTACCGCCGGCTGTTTTTGGAATATTCCGAGATCCTCTTTGCCGGCGATGATTTACCGGCCATTATTGAGACCATGCGCGCTTTTTTGCGTCAACTGCTGTTGAGCTGCCGGGAAAATATCGCCGTCGCCCAGCTGGTTTTCGGCGAAGGGGCGGGCACGGCCGGTCCTTTTTATGAGAAAAGTCAAATTGTTATTGGGCATTTCGTGTCTTTGATCGAAGCCGTCCTGGTTAGGGCCAGAGACCGGGGCCTGATTTTCATGGAAGATCCGGAAATGAGCGCCGCCATGATTTTCGGCCTGTTTCAGCGGTGCATGTTTTATTTCCTGCTGACCAAAGAAGAGTTTGATGTTGATAAATTTGAACGCGGCCTGGCGGATTTTTTGTTAAACGGGCTGAACATCCGGAAATAATATAACCTGAACATGGGGGGAGACCAGTTATGACTTACATCGACCGAGCCGACTGGAGCAAGTGTACCCGATGCGGACAATGTTTGATGGAGTGTCCGGTGCTGGCCATGGAAAAAGATGAGGCCGTGGCAGCCATCCAGAAACTTATCAAGGGTGATCCCGCCCCGGAGGTGTTGAAAAAATGCACCTTTTGCTTTGACTGCAACCGGTTCTGCCCGGTGGAAGGGCTCCGGCCTCACGAGTTGTTTTTGCAGCGGGCCCTGGAACAGCGGGGCAAGGTGCCGGGAGTGCTGCAGTATCTTGCCAACGGCCGGGGCACTAAAAACATGTTCACCGATCTTTACCAAAAACTGCAACCGGACGAAAAGAAAATTCTGGAAAAATGGTCGCGGCCGCCCCAGAGCCGCGATATTCTCTGGATCGGCTGCATCGGCAAGCTGAGCTGTCGGGATCTGGATAACTCGACGGTGCTGGCGCCGCTGGAAAAATTCGGCCCCCCGGATCTGTGCTGCGGGGAACTGTCCTATCGGCTCTGTTCCTGGGAAATGTATGAGGAGACGGTGACCCGCACCCTGGCCGCCCTGGAAAAACTGGATATCGACCGCATGGTCTGCTATTGCGGTTCCTGCTACAACTATTTTGCCAATATTCTGCCCAACGTATACGGCCGCTCCCTGCCTTTCGAGGTGGTTTCGTTTTACGAGTGGCTCTGGGAGAGGTATGAAAAAAACGAGATTGCCGTAACCAGGCCGCGGCGGTTTAAAGCCGCCATCCACGAGTCCTGTTATGTCAGTGAGCTGGACGATAATTTCGCGGACAGTCTCAGGAAACTCTACCAGGCCGTCGGCGTGGAAACGGTGGAACTGGAACATCACGGTGACTGCAATCTTTCCTGCGGCGCGGTCAGCGTGGCGCGCAGCATGAATCTCTGGTCCAGCCTCTTCAAGGAGCAGCGCCGCAAATACCAGGAGGTATCACAGTCCGGTACCGCGGAGATGGCTCTTAATTGTCCGGGCTGCTTTATCACTCTCAGTTTTACCAGCCGGTTGTTCGGTAAAAAGCTGCGCTATATGCCGGATGAGCTGCTGGCCGCCTTTGGTGACGACATTACCGTGCCCCTGGGCAAAAGGGTGCCGCAAATTGCCAAAACCGTCACCGCTAATTTTCCCCAAACCCTGTTCTGGTAGAGTAGAGGCCCCCCGGCAAGAGGCCCGACTTCTATTTTTTTGGAGACAAACCAAGATGCTGGTATCGGTCTGGAAATCTGATCAGGAAATTCAGCACGACCTGGCCGGAGTTGAAAACGTCGCCGTGTTCTCGTGCAACGTCTGCGCTAATCTGAACGGCACCGGCGGCCGGCGCGGCCTGCGCCGGATGAAAAAGCTGCTGCAACAATGGGGCAAAACCACGGTGGTGGCCAAAACGGTCAACTTCTGTTGTTCCGAGGAGATCCTGCGGCAGAAGTTTCGCGTCTACCTGGACCCGGTCCGGGACCGCTGCCAGGCGCTGGTGATGCTTTCCTGCGCCGGAGGCGTCAAGTGCGCTTTTATGTACAGTGCCGGTCTGCCGGTCGTGGCCGCCCTTGATTCCATCGGGAGCGGGGTGGTGGCCACCAGCATGGAACCCTGGCAAGCCGGTCTCTGCGTTACCTGTGATCATTGCGTTTTGACTCATACCGGCGGCATCTGCCCGCTGGCCGCCTGCCCCGCCAAAAGGAAATACGGGCCCTGTAAAAAAGCGCCCGCCGAGGGGGACCTCTGCGCCCTGGATCCGGAAAGAAAATGCGTCTGGAAAGAAATTGAAACCAGGGGTGATATGGCGGCCCTGGCGAGATTGTCCCGGATACACGCCGACCAGGAGTACCACCGGCCGGCGCCGGTCAAAGCTCCCGGCAGGCCGGTGGTGGTGCGGCGTTTTTCAGGATGGTTTATGGCCCGCTTGCCGGGGCTGTCGGATCTGGTCGATCTGGTTAAATAGTTTCCATCCATAAATGGCTTTTTTCCGCTTTATCCTTTTTCCTCCAGGCCAAAGTCAATTCCGAACGCTTTTAAGCCGGCCACGCCGGCGCCGACGCTGAAATTGTCGGTCAGCCCGGCGGCGTCCAGGTTTAACTGGGCTTCGTAGGAACGAACCCCGGTGTTGCAGAGCAGCAGCAGTTTCTTGTCCCGGGGTATTTCATCCAGGCGGTCGGAAAGCTGGTCGTGGGGTATGCTTGTCCAGAATTCGGAGTACTTGTCCGCGAACGGTTGGGCGTCGGCACTGGCCCGGCAGTCTACAAAAAAGATATCTTCATTTTTGAGGTTATGCCAGGTTTCCTGAAATTCTTCCATGTCCATGGGCCGGTAACGCCCGTCCAGATAATTGGCGGCGGCGTTGCCCAGGGCGTTGGTGATGTCCATGGCCGAGGCAAAGGGCGGTGAATAGGCCAGCTCCAGGTTGCTGACCTCCTCCACGGCCGGGTGATATTTTAAAATGGCGGCCACGCTATTGATGCGGCCTACCATTTCGCTGCCCTGGCCCCCGAATCCCTGGATTCCCAGGACTCGCCGGGTCTGGCGGTCGACCACCAGTTCCAGGAAAATAATTTCTTTTTCTATATAAAAATGGGCCCGGTCGAACTGGGCCACCTGAATGCCGACGGCGTCAAACCCGGCTTTTTGGGCCATTTCAACCGTCAGGCCGGCGCCGGCCAGGGAGCTGTCAAAGATTTTTACCACAAAGCTGCCCACCCCGCCGGGAAAGGTGGCTTCTCCGCCGGTAACATTGGTGCCGATAACCCGGCCCTGGCGGTTGGCCATGGAACCCAGCGGGTAGTAGCCGTCCTGGCCGCTGACCAGGTTGGGAATGGTGACGCAGTCGCCGCCGGCATAGATGTCCGGATCACTGGTCTGCAGATGATCATTTACTTTGAGCAGGCCGCGTCCGTCTACTTCCAGCCCGGCCTGGGCGGCCAGCTCGGTGTTGGGAACCACGCCCACCGACATGATGACCAGGTTCGCTTCCAGGTCGCGTTGATCGGTTTTAACGCCGGTGACCGCGTCTTCGCCCAGGATGGCTTCCACTTTTTCCGAGGTGTAAACGGTGATGTCGTTTTCCTCCAGCCGCCGGGTAGCCATGGCAGCCAGGCTGCTGCTGACAAAGCCGGGCATGATCTGGTCGCACACCTCGATAATGGTGGTTTCGATCTCCCACATGTCGGCCAGGGCCTCGGCCATTTCCAGGCCGATAAAACCGCCGCCGATGATAACGGCTTTTTCAATGTTGCCACCGGTAACCAGCTGCTTGATGGCAATGGCGTCCCGCAGGTTGGAGGCGGTGTAAACATTTTTCAGGTCTTCGCCGGGCAGGTTCAGTCGGCGGGGGCGGGTGCCGGTGGCCAGGATGAGCTTGTCATAGGCCAGGGTGTCGGGGCTGCCGTCCCGCTTTTTGATGTGGACGATTTTTTCCGGACGGTCGATTTTAACGGCTTCAGTGCCGATCATGGCCTTGACGCCCTTGTCTTTTAAAAAGAAGCGTTCATCCCGGACCATGTGAAAACTGGTAGAACGCAGTTCCGACTCATCGCTGACGTCACCGGAAACGTAAAAGGGAATGCCGCAACCGCCATAGGAGATGTAGTCGTCCCGGTCAATTAAAATTACTTCCGCTTCCGGATCAAGCCGTTTGGCCCGGCAGGCGGCCTTGGGGCCCAGGGCAACACCTCCGATAACAACGATTCTGGGTGACATAAAAGCATACTCCTTACGTTGATGTTTTTGCATAAAAAGAAGGCGGCAGAAGGATTCAGAGACTCAGCACCGCGGCGTCGGACATGAGATGAATCAATTCTGTGGCCGGTGCCAGGCGGGCTCCTTCTATCAGGTCTTCTTCGGCGATCTTTCTGGCCTGGGCACAAGGAGTACAGACCAGCAGGGGCACTTCGTGAGCCTGCAGGTAGGTGAGCAGGTCATCGGCCATATCGCCGGTGGCGGCCTTCAAGTGGATTGCCAGGCCTTCTCTGGCGATATTGACCGCTTCGTCTAAAAGAAACATGGTGACGTTTTTGCCTTCCTTATGGGCGACGGTGGCCAGATGCACGGCCCGAGTGGCCCGGTTGGGGTTGTTGGTCCCGCAGGACAGAACAATAACAAAGTTGTCAGTCATGGCTTTCTCCTTAAAAAAACAGTTACCGGTTGCAGCAGATTCGCGAGCTGAATCCTTTATATTATAACATTTGTTCGATAGCTTCGGAAAGGACGTTTTCGCTCTGCAGCCCGACAAACCGATTCATTTCTTTACCTTCCCGAAAGAGCACCAGGGTGGGAATACTCATAACCTTCATGAGGGCGGCGGCGTCCGGATTCCGGTCCACGTCAACCGCGGCAAAGGTAACCCGGCCGTCAAAATCAGCGGCCAGCTTTTCCAAAACAGGTTCCTGCGCCTTGCAGGGTCCGCACCAGACGGCGTTAAAGTCCACCAGGCAGGTTCCGCTGCCGGTAACCTGGTCAAATCTTTTTTTATCGGTTATGGTTTCGATAGTCATGGCATAATTCCTCTTGCTGTTAAATTTAAATGACCTGATCGGTTGTTAACCCGGATATCTCACCAATGAATTGGTATCAAATAAAACAACTTTTGTGTTACAACAAGTATGCCAATTTTTTCTTAACTTCGACCAGCGTCATATTGGTTGTGTAATATATTGAAATGACAGGGCCTGGTGGCAGAACGCCGGAGCCCGAGGCTTGGATTGGTATTGACGACAGCGTTATTTTTTGTTACTTTGCGTTACTTAACGTTACCGTAACGATAATTTAGTCAGGAAATAATGAATTTTAAAGACCAGACAGCCCTTACCCCCAAGTTCGCGGTCAATATTCTGGAGGCCATCGCGGATGGTGTTTTCACGCTTGACCGGACCGGTGTTATTTCTTCCTGGAACCCGGCCATGGAACGGATCAGCGGCTACAGCGCCGAAGAAGCTCTGGGCAAACACTGCCGTCTCATGGAGTTTTCCGAGTGTTTCGGCAAAGCCTGTCCAAACGGAATGACAGAATGTGGTATTTTCAAATATGGCCGGGTAGATGCCAGGGAGTGCTTCATGCGTCACAAAGAGGGACGCGACGTACCCATTATGAAAAGCGCCCGCCTGGTCAAGGATGAACATAACACGGTTATCGGGGTCGTGGAAACCGTGACCGATTTGACCGAGTTGAAAAGAACCCGGCAGCAACTGGCCGAGGCCGACCGCAAGCTGGGCGAACGGCATCGGCTGGACAATATCCTCGGCAAAAGTGAAGCCATGCAGAAGGTCTTTACGGCCGTGGAAGCTGCCGCCGCCAGCGATGCCACCATTCTGATCCAGGGGGAAAGCGGTACCGGCAAGGAACTGGTGGCCGGGGCCATCCATCACAACAGCGCCCGCTCTTCCCAACCACTTATCACGGTCAATTGCAGTGCCTTGTCCGAGTCTTTGCTGGAAAGCGAGCTGTTCGGACACGTTAAAGGAGCTTTTACCGGCGCGGTCAGGGACCGCCGGGGCCGTTTTGAAGAGGCTGACGGCGGCACCGTTTTTCTGGATGAAATTGCTGAAATCAGTCCTTTTATCCAGGTCAAGCTGCTGCGGGTGCTGCAGGAACGAGAGGTGGAGCGGGTGGGTGACTCCCGGAAGCGGAAAATCGATATCCGGATCGTGGCCGCCACCAACCGGGTCCTCCTGGACCAGGTCAAGAAGGGCGAATTCCGGGAAGATCTTTATTATCGGTTGAAGGTTTTTCCGGTCCAGGTTCCGCCGTTGCGGTATCGCAAGGAGGACATTCCCCTGCTGGCGCATCATTTTATCCGGGAGCAAAACAGCCGGACCGGCAAGCAGATCAAGGGCGTTTCGGCGGATACCATGCGGCTTTTGATGGAATACCAGTGGCCGGGAAACGTGCGGGAGCTGGAACATGCCATTGAGCACGCCTTTGTGCTGTGCGACCTGACGGGAACGATTGAGGCTTTTGACCTGCCGGTGGAAATACGCAAGGCCGAATACCTTAAAGCCGGCTGGCCGCGTTTTGGAAGCATCCCTTCCCCGGGCGAGGGTTCCTTTGCGGCACACTCCCCGGCAACCTCTCCGGGGCGCCCCCCGGGGTTCTCTCCTTTGCGGGAGTTGACCCGGGACTCGCTGACGGAACTGCTGAAAGAGTGCGGCTGGAACAAAGCCGAAACCGCCCGGCAGCTTGGCGTCAGCCGGACCGCCGTCTGGAAGTATATGAAAAAGCTGAATATTCCCTTAAAGCAGCCCGATGCCGGGGTGTCTTAACCAGTATGAAAAAAAGAGGTGATCATGGAAGCTCTGAAAACCATGTCGGTCATGGATCTGGCCGCGAAGATCCGCCAGGGGGAACTTTCGCCGGTGGAGGTTATGGATTTTTTCCTGGCCAGGATCGAGGCCGTCAATCCCGGTTTAAACGCGGTGGTGGTGCCCCGCTATGATGAAGCGCGGCAAGAAGCCCGGGCGGCTGAAGAGCGGCTGGCCAAGAACCCGAAAGATCTGCCCCCCCTGTTCGGCGTTCCCTGTACCATGAAAGACACCTACGCCATGGCCGGCCTGCCCTGGGCCGGCGGACTCTGGAAACGCCGGAACCTTGTGCCGGATTTCGACGCCACCATGGTCGAACGGGTCAAGCAGGCCGGTGCCATCATCATGGGCAAAACCAACGTCCCGGAAGCGGCCATGTGGTGTGAAACCTACAATCATGTTTACGGCCGGACCAGCAACCCTTATGATTCAAGCCGCGGCGTGGGCGGGTCCAGCGGCGGCGAGGGCGCCATTATCGGGGCCGGGGCGTCGCCCTTCGGCATCGGCAGTGACGTGGGCGGTTCGATTCGGTATCCCTCGGCTTTTAACGGTGTTCCCGGCCATAAACCCACCGGCGGTCGAGTCTCCGGATACGGGCACTGGCCCGAGGCCAAGGGGCCGCTGGCTCCTTATAATACCTACGGTCCCATGGCCCGGCGCGTCTCCGACCTGTCTTTGCTGTTGTCTCTGGTGCAGGGACCGGACGGCCGGGATCCCATTGTGGAAGACCGGGGCTGGCGGGACCCCGATCAGGTTGATAAAAAGAATCTGCGGGTGTTTTATTACGAGTCCAACGGCCTGGCCCGGGCGGATCGTTACGTCCGCCGGGCGGTGGGCATGTGCGCCGGGGCCTTGCGCGCTGAAAAGCTGCCGGTGGAATATTGGCGTCCGGCCGGGGTGGAGCGCTCACTTGAAATCTGGCAGGCCGGCATGAGCCAGAACCCTGATCCATTCGAACGGGTGCTGGGAGACGGGGAGTCACTGGGCCTGATCCGGGAGACCGCCCGTTTTGTGGCTCGGCAAAGCAAGGTGACCTTTCCCGCCCTGGCCCTGGCCCTGGTGGAAAAACCGTCCCAGTTTTTTTCCGGGCGCAATAAAAAAATGCTGGCCCTGGCCGATGATTTGCGGCGTCGCATGGAAAAACGCCTGGGTGATAACGGGGTCTTGATCTGTCCGGTTTTTTCCACTCCGGCCCCGAAGCATCACTGGATCTGGGCGGATCTCCTCGGCATCGGCTATTCCGGGTTGTACAATATTCTGGGTTTTCCGGCCACGGTCATACCGGTCTACTACAACGATAAGGGCTTGCCGGTCAGCGTCCAGATAGTGGCGGCGCGCTGGAATGATCATCTGACCCTGGCGGCAGCCGGCCTGCTGGAATCCATGTTCGGAGGCTGGCAGCCACCCGGACAGCTCTGAATTTTTTGAGGGCGGTTGTTTGTCCGGCTGTCTGGCGGTGAGGATTTGTCCTTTGCCGCCGCCGGGGTTTATGATAGGAAACTATATCGGATGGTTTTGGAATGAAAATTTTACTGACCAATGATGATGGTGCCCAGGCCGAGGGATTGAAAGCTCTCTTCCGGGCCTTTGCCGGTGATAATACCGTCATGGTGGCGGCGCCGGAGAGTCAGCGCAGCGCCGTCGGGCATGGCATTTCACTGCACAAGCCCTTGCGCAAAATGTTTCAGCCCAACCCGGATGGCGCGCCCTGGTACGCTGTTTCAGGGACTCCGGCCGATTGCGTCAAGCTGGCCATTCTGGCTCTGTTCGAGTCCCGGCCGGATCTGGTCATTTCCGGCATCAACAACGGTGAGAATGACGGTATTAATACCTTTTATTCCGGAACCGTGGCCGGCGCCAGGGAGGCCTGTTTTAACGGTATCCCCGCCATGGCCGTTTCCATGAACGCCAGGGAGCCCAAACATTATCAAACCGGCGCTGTCATCGCGCGGCTGCTGGTTGACAGAAAAGAAGAGTGGGGGCTCGGCTCCCACGTCATGCTGAACGTGAACGTGCCGGACTTGCCCTTGAGCCGTCTGGCCGGAGTGAGGTTCACTTCTCTTGACATGGCCTTTCCGGGCGACTGGGTGGAAAAAAGGGATGACCCCCGGGGCCGGGATTATTACTGGTATGGCTATAAATCACCGGAGGTGGTGGAAAACAGCCACACCGATCGGGAGTCGCTGCGCGGAAATTATGTCTCAATCACGCCCCTGAAATGTGATATGACGGACCATGAGGGTCTCCGGCGGCTGGAAAGAATGGGGCTGGCTCTGGATGGTAACTTTTAAGGATAACGACATATTATGAAAAAAACCTTTGTCGGTCATCTGGCCGCCGGTGATACCGTGGATGATATCTTCGTGCTGGCCTCGAAAAGCAGCGCCCAGAAAAAAGACGGTAACCGCTTTTTGCGGCTGGCCCTGACCGACCGCACCGGCAGCATTCCGGCGGTGGTCTGGGATAAGGTGGAAGAAGCGGACCGGGCCGGCGCGCCCGGGGATTTCGTCCGGGCCAGCGGTGATATCTCCGAGTACCGGGGAGCGCTGCAATTCACCGTTAAAGCCCTGGCGGGGGTTGACCGGGCGGACGTAGATCCGGCGGACTTTCTGCCCCGCTCCGACCAGGATATCAATGCCATGTTCCGCCGCCTGCTGCGGCTGACCGAGGAGATTCAGTCGCCTCACTTAAAAGCCCTGCTTAACCTTTTCTGGAATGATGATGATTTCGTGGAAGACCGGTTTAAAAAGGCGCCGGCGGCCAAGCTGATGCACCACGCCTACCTGGGTGGCCTGGTGGAGCATACCCTGGCCGTTACCGAGCTGGCCCTGGCGGTCGGTCGGCAATATGAAGGCCGGCTGGACCGGGACATGCTGGTGGCCGGAGCGATTCTGCACGATATCGGCAAAACCCGGGAGTTTGAATATGACGCCCGGATCGAATACACTGACGAAGGCCGACTGCTGAATCACCTGGTAACCGGCATTCTGATGGTTGAAGAAAAGATATCCCGGCTGCCGGACTTCCCGGAAGAAACGGCCCTGAGATTAAAGCATTTAATCGCCAGCCATCACGGCAGCCGGGAGTTTGGCTCGCCGGAGCCACCCAAAACCCTGGAAGCACTGATTTTGAATCATATTGACGAAATAGACGCCAAGATCGTGGGTGTAGAAGCCTTCATGGCGAGTCACACCGCCGGAGAGCGCTGGACTTCATTCCACCGGCCCATGGAGCGTTTTTTCTATCTTGGCCACCAGAGAGACGGCGGCGATGTTCATAACACTTGAAGGAACGGAAGGCGCCGGTAAAACCACCCAGGTACCCGGGCTGGTCTCTTTTCTGGAAAAAAGAGGCTATGATTGCCTGGTTACCCGGGAGCCCGGAGGAACGACCGCCGGTCGGGCCATCCGGCAGATACTCCTGGATCCGGCCAACCACAACCTGGCGCCGGAAGCCGAACTGTTGCTGTACGCGGCGGACCGGGCCCAGCACGTGGACCGGGTTATCCGCCCGGCCCTGGAAGCTGGCCGGGCGGTGGTTTGTGATCGTTATTGCGACGCCACCGAGGCCTACCAGGGGGCCGCCCGGGGGATCGATCTGCGGCTGGTGGCCGAGCTTAACCGGGTGGCCGCCGGCAGCACCAGGCCGGATATTACCATTTTGCTGGACCTGCCTCCGGAAGTCGGCCTGCGAAGGGCCTGGCAGCGAATCGAAAGCAACGGTCCGGGGGCCGCTGACTGCCGGTTTGAAAACGAAGCCCTGGCCTTCCATGGCCGAGTCCGGCAGGGTTACCTCGACATTGCCGCCAGGGAACCGGAGCGGTTTCTGGTTATTGACGCTGACCGCGAGGAAGAAGCCATCCGGGCCGACCTCCTGGCGAAACTGGAGCGGCGACTGGACCAATCGGGAATCAATACCAGCATAAAAGAGCCCTGACATGAGCCAATTATTGGATTTTATAGGAAATACGCCGCTGGTGGAAATAAGGCGGCTGTCCCCCAACCCGGCCGTGCGGATCCTGGCCAAATTGGAGTATATGAATCCCGGTGGTTCCATCAAAGATCGGGCGGCCGCTTACATGATCGAGGCGGGCGAGCGGTCCGGAGAGTTGACTCCGGACAAGACGGTTATCGAGGCCACCAGCGGGAATACCGGCATCGGTCTGGCCATGGTCTGCGCCATTAAGGGATACCGGCTGCTGTTGACCATGTCTGAAAATGCCAGCGAAGAACGCAAAAAGATTCTACGGGCCCGCGGCGCCGAAATCCTCTTGACGCCGGGGCATCTCGGCACGGACGGCGCTATTGAAGAGACGTATCGGCTGGCGCGCGAAAATCCCGAGCAGTATTTCATGACCGATCAATTCAACAATGAAGCCAACTGGCAGGCTCATTATTACGGTACCGCCGAGGAGATCTGGAATCAGACGGACCAGGCCGTCAATACCGTGGTGGTGACCCTCGGTACCAGCGGCACCGCCATGGGAATTTCCAGGCGGATGAAGGAACTCAATCCCGGGGTGCGAATAGTCGGGGTGGAGCCTTACCTGGGTCATAAAATCCAGGGGCTGAAAAACATGAAAGAGGCCTATCGGCCGGAAATCTTCGACCGCAAGCTGCTTGACGTCAAACCCAACGTGGATGATGAAGCGGCTTTTGCCATGACCCGGCGGCTGGCCAAAGAAGAAGGCCTGTTCGTCGGCATGAGCAGCGGAGCGGCCATGGAAATCGCCCGGGCCGAGGCGGCCGCCATGTCAGAAGGAACCCTGGTGGTGATCTTTCCGGACAGCGGCGAGCGTTATCTGAGCACGACCCTGTTTGCCCAGCGGGACAAGATCGATTTGCAGCTCTACAATACGGCCACCCGTAAAAAAGAGCGGTTTGAACCACTGGCCGAAGGAAGGGTCTCCATGTACTCCTGCGGGCCCACCGCCCATATGAGCATGGATCTGGGCCAGTGCCGGCGAATGATTTTCGCGGATCTGCTTTCCCGCTACTTGCGGTTCCGGGGTTATGACGTCACCCATATTGTCAATATCACCGATTTTGACGATAAAACCATCGCCGGCGCGGCCGCGGCCGGCCAGAGCCTGGCCGATTTTACCGCTGAACATATCGCGCAGATTGAAAAGGATCTGGCTGAACTCCGGGTTGCCCCGGCCGATAAGTATCCGGTTACCAGCCAGGAATTCCCGGAAATGGTGGCCCTGGCCGAAACCCTGGTCAAGCGGGGAACGGCTTACGAGAAGCTTCGCTCGGTCTACTTTGATATCTCCAGTGTGGATGACTACGGTGCCCTGTCCAACGTGGATACCGATAAAATCAGGTTGGGGGCGACCGTGGATCTGGATGAATATGAAAAAGACAACCCCCGTGATTTCACCTTGTTGAAGCGGGCCCGGTTGAATGAGCTCAAAAAGGGCATGTACGTCAAAACCACCTGGGGAAACGTGCGGCCTTCACTGCACTTGCAGTGCGCGGCCATTTCCCGGAAGTACCTGGGGGACTGTTATGATATCCACACCGGCGGCAGCAGCCTTATTTTTCCGCATCATGAAAACGAAATCGCCATTGCCAGGGCCGCTACCGGCCATTCGCCGGCGCGATACTGGCTCCACTGCGCCGGTGTCCTGGCGCCGGACAGCGACGCCCACTGGCGTTCGACGGTGATTACCTATGATGACGTCAGGAAGATGGGGTTCTCCGGGCGACAGATAAGATACTGGCTTATTTCGGCGCATTACCGAAAAACCCTGTCTTTTACCAAAGACGGTCTGGCCACGGCGGAGCGCGCCCTGCAGCGCTTGGACAATTGCCTCAAGTCCTTGATGGCTGTTGCCGAGAATCCGGCGGCCATCCCGGCAGAGGGTGGTGACAAGACCATCGCGGCGGAGATTGATCAGTTGTTGTATGACATAAAACAAGGCCTTATCGACGCCCTGGATGAGGATTTGAACGTTTCGGCCGCCCTGGCCAGCATTTTTAAAAACGTTCGCGCCGTTAATTCCTTTTTGAGCAGCAGCCGGCTTGATGCCGGCAACGCCCGCCGGATCCTGGATGCTTTTAAAAATATTAACAGCGTTTTTCATATTTTTGATTTTGAGGAAACCGGAAAAGTTTCTTCCCCCACGGCCAGGGACCTGATGCGGCAGCGTGACCGGGCCCGCAAGAATAAAGACTGGGCCCGGGCTGATCAGCTGCGGGATCAACTGCGGGAGATGGGTGTCCAGGTAGTCGATTATAAAATTTGACCAAAAAGAGAAAAAATCATGACAGCCGCTTATTTCCCTTTTGCCAGCATTGACGAAGAACGGCTCAGGGCGCTTTTGTTCTGCTTTGACGCCATTGCCTTGTACTTGCCGTCAGCCACGGCCGCTGACAGCCTGCCGTCGGCCGTGACCGCTTCTGACGGTCTGAAAATTCAGGTCCCCCCGGAAGACGTGGATCAGCAGGTGGAACGCCTTTATCAGGCCTGCGCGCAGTGGCGGGAGGCGACCGCGGGGGCGGCTCCCGCCTTTTTCAAATCGGGTCGGGCGCCGTTTTTTGATGAGACCACAATTTCTTATATGCGGCAGGAAATAGTCAAGGGTTCCTCGCCGGCGGCTGACGGCAAGCCGGACCCGGTTTTAAACGCCCGGGTGTTTTTGCGCCTGACGACCGATCACGACAACCGCCAGGCGGCGGTGGAAAATTCGTTGAATCTGCTGAAAGACAGGGAGCGGGCGCTTTTTGAAGCCCTTAACGGCGGGGACGGTGACGATTCGTCCGGGAGGCAGTCGCCTGGGGTTGACCTCCCCGGATCAGCCGGGAGTCGGCTGGACCCCGGCCGGGAGATGACGGCGGCCCGGCTGTCGGCTTGGGCGATCCTGGCGTTGTCTTCCCCGGTGGCGCCTGATCTGCTGGTGACAACCAGCCCGGCGGTGCTGGACTGGCTTGATGAAACCCGGCCCGGCGGACAGAGGCTGGTGAATCAGGGGTTTTTGCCTTTTGCGGAAGCTGATCGGGACAGTTCAGCCGGCCGGCAGTGGCGCGAAAAGCTGGCCCGGGCTATTACTGATTATCTGAGCCAGGGCGATCCGGAACGTTTTATTCCGCCCTTCGTCCGGTCCGGCTCCGAGACAGAGCCGGAAACAGAGCCGGAATCCGGCCTGAAACTGGAGATCCTGGCCTACCCGGACACCGGCCTGGCTGATTTTCTGGTTCACCTGTCCGGCCGGGATAATATCCGTCCGGCCGATTTTCCCGGCCTGACGACACCGCGCACAATAGTCGCCTGCCTCCGGTCAGGATGATTTTTTTGGTGGGCGCGGGGTAATTCCTTGACTTTATTTTTTTTAGTGATATAGAAAATTTTTTGTTGAGTGATTGCTGGATGTAACTAATATAATGTAAAGGAGGCTGTAAAATGGGTTGGAATGTAACTGTTGATGAGGCGAAATGCACTGGCTGCGAAGAATGTGTCGACAATTGTCCGGTAGAGGTTTTTGAAATGCAGGATGACAAATCCGTGCCGGTTAATGCCGATGAGTGCCTGGGTTGCGAGACCTGCGTCGAGGTTTGCGAAAGCGACGCCATTACCGTGGAAGAAGTTTAGCCCGGATATTCAAGGAGTGCCCCTCCCGGAAGTGCTGCCTGGAACGGTTTTCGTGCCAGGCAACTGATTTCCGGAGGGACTTACGGAAGTATTTTGGGTAAAGTTTTTTGGTTTATTCTGGTTGATATTTCCCGGCTTTTGATTCAAAAGCCGGGAAATTTTTTGGTATTCACGGCCGGCAGTCAAACAGGCGGCTGATAATCGAGCCGTTCGAAGCTCGCGACGGGCTCGGCAACATCCATATTCCCTTTTGTCCCATGCGCCCTGCCGATGAATTGACATTCCCGCGGATGGCCTTGGTCAGACAGTCGCTTTACCGGTCTTCCCTGGCCGCGGTCAGGCCGGCCGTCATGGAATCCCTCCAGAGCAGTTCTCTTTTTGCCCACCTCCGCCCGGGAGCCCGGATAGCCATCGGACTCGGCAGCCGGGGCATCGGCCGGCTTGATGAAATCGTGGCCGCTGTCCTTGATTTTTTTAAGCAGCATGGTTTTGAGCCGATTATCGTGCCAGCCATGGGCAGTCACGGCGGCGGCACGCCGGAGGGACAGCGGCAGGTTCTGGACAGCCTGGGAATTACGGCGGCAAGCCCGGAAGTGACCATCGACCCTGATATGTCTACCGATTGTGTCGGCCGGCTGGAATGCGGCATGAAAGTGCTGGTGTCCCGGTCGGCCCGGTCAGCGGATCATATTTTCGTGATCAACCGGGTCAAGCCGCATACCAAGTTTACCGCCGACCGGGAAAGCGGACTGGCTAAAATGCTGGCAGTGGGACTGGGCAAGGCTGACGGCGCGGCCGAAATCCATCGTTTTGCCGTCAGGCATTCCTTTGAAGTTATTTCCGAGGCCGCCGCGAAAATAATGGCCGTCTGCCCGGTCCTGGGCGGACTGGCCATTCTTGAGGACGGCCACGGTCAGCCGGCCCGGATCGAAACAGTGGCTGCCGGTGATTTGCTGGAAGCAGAACAAGACCTGTTAGCCGCCGCCAAGGACATGCTCCCGAAAATACCACTGGACCAGGTCGACTTGCTGATCGTTGACAGGATAGGAAAAAATATCAGTGGGATAGGCATGGACTCCAACGTCACCGGCCGGCATCGCGACATAACCGGCGATTTTTGCCTGGCGCCTCACCCCAAACGGATTTTCGTCCGGGATCTGGCCCCGGAAAGCCATGGTAACGCCAATGGTATTGGTCTGGCCGATTTTACCACCAGCCGCCTGGTCAAGGCCATGGATCGCGATAAAACCAATTTTAACGCCCTGATCGCGATTTCGCCGGAAAAAGCCGCCATTCCGCTCT
Organism: Desulfosudaceae bacterium; assembly: GCA_046483615.1. Lineage (GTDB taxonomy): Bacteria > Desulfobacterota > Desulfobacteria > Desulfobacterales > Desulfosudaceae > CAYTQK01. Next base: position 2,722 of record JAWOCW010000215.1, on the reverse strand, counting down.
GGTTTGAGACGGATCGGGAGGCCATCGCCGCCGGCCTCAAAAGCTGCGGTCTGGCTGATCCGGCTTCGGCGCGGGTGGTCAGAATCCGGGATACGTCTCATCTGGGAATATTGTCGATTTCCCGGGCTTTTGAAAACGAACTCCGGGATCACCGCTCCTTGACCCTGGCCGGGGACTGGGAGTCCATGCGGTTTGACGGGCAGGGCAATTTAGCTGACCTGGCCTGAGCCGCCTTGCCCGGCCACCTTTATTTTATCGGGGCGACAGGCTTTTGTAACGGATTTTCGACAGGTGGGTATGGCATGGCCGACCGGCAACTTTTTTTTCAGACCAGACTGGGCCAAGGCCGGCTGTTTTATAAAAACCGGCCTTTTTCTGTGAGCCGGATTTTGCTGCCCGGGCAGAGCCGGGCGGTTGGTTCGGTTTCCGAAGAGCCGTCTCTGGCCGCGAACCATCCGGCGCGGCAGGTGGCCGCGGCGGTCGGCCGTTTTTTTGAAGGCGCTCAGCCGGAGCGGATACCGGAAGTCTGGCTGGACTGGCGGCAGCTTACAGAAAAAGAGGGGCGGGTGGCGCGAACGGTCGCCCGGATTCCTTACGGCGCCACCCGCACTTACGGTGAAATTGCCGCGCTGGCGGGCTTTCAGGGCGCGGCCCGGTTTGTGGGTAACACCATGGCCAAAAATCCTTTCCCGGTGATTATTCCCTGTCACCGGGTCATCCGGGCGGACGGTACCATTGGGGGATTTGGGGGCGGAACCCGGCTGAAGCGGCGGATGCTGGAGCTGGAAGCCGGATCCGGTAAAAATTCTGGTGGACCGGATTTCTAAAGCAAAGGACGAATAATGCGTTATATCGCGGACTTGCATGTTCACTCCAAATATTCCCGGGCCACTGCCAGAAACCTTGACCTGGAACATCTGTATATTTTTGCCCAGATCAAGGGTATTAACGTGGTGGCTACCGGCGATTACACCCACCCGGCCTGGTTCGCGGAATTGTCGGACAAGCTGGTGCCGGCTGAGGAAGGCTTTTTCCGCCTGGCCGACGATATCGCGGCTGCCTGCGACCGGGAGGTACCGGCCGCCTGTCGCGGCCCGGTCCGGTTTGTGCTGGCCACTGAGATCAGCAATATCTACAAAAAAAACGGGGTTACCCGCAAAAATCACAATCTGGTTTTCATGCCGAACCTGGAAGAAGCCGCCCGCTTTAACGCCCGGCTGGACGCCATTGGTAATATCAAGGCGGACGGCCGGCCGATTCTCGGCCTGGACGCCCGGGATCTGCTGGAGATCGCCCTGGAAGTCTCGGAAGCGGCCTATTTGATTCCGGCTCATGTCTGGACGCCGTGGTTCTCGGTGTTCGGCTCCAAATCCGGATTCGATTCCCTGCGGGAGTGTTTCGAAGACCTGACCCCTCACATCTTCGCTCTGGAAACCGGGCTTTCCTCGGATCCGGCCATGAACTGGCAGGTGTCCGGCATTGACGGGCTGACTCTGGTGTCCAATTCAGACGCCCATTCCCCGGGCAAGCTGGGCCGTGAAGCCTGCCTGTTTGACACGGAGCTTTCCTACGGAGCCATGCGTTCCGCCCTGGCAACCGGCGACCCCCGCCATTATCTGGGAACCTATGAATTTTATCCGGAAGAGGGTAAATATCATTATGACGGGCATCGCAAATGCGGTATCTGCTGGCATCCCGAGGAGACCTTGAAAAACGGCGGTATCTGTCCCGTCTGCGGCCAACCCCTCACCCTGGGTGTTCTTTACCGGGTGGCTCAACTGGCGGATCGGCCGGAAGGGATAAAGCCGGCCCGCCATCACCCCTATCACAGCATCATTCCTTTGGAGGAAATGCTGTCGGAAATTCTCGGAGTGGGGCCGAAAACAAAAAAAGTGGCCGCCGCCTATCACCAGGTTCTGGAAAAATTCGGCTCCGAATTCAAGGTGCTGTACACTATTCCGGAAGAAGACCTCAAGTTGAAGGGAATAGCCCTGCTGGACGTCGCCATCGGGCGGATGCGTCAGGGACGGATTAACCTGGACCCGGGATATGACGGTGAATACGGACAGATCCGTGTTTTTGAAAAAGGCGAAAAAGATCAATTGCGGGGTCAGCGGAATTTTTTTGTTCCGGATGATCCGCCACCGCCTCCGGCAGGCACAAATTGTCCGCCCCCCTCGTCAACCTCCTCCGGCCGGGAAAGTCCGGGACCGTCTTCGGCCGGGAACACCCCGGCCGAAGCTTCGGATGAGGAGGCTGAGCCGTCGGAGGGGGATGTTTTAAGCGGCCTGAATTTTTACCAGAGACAGGCGGCCGTCCATCAGGAGGGCCCCTTGATGATCATGGCCGGGCCCGGTTCCGGGAAGACCCGCACCATTACCTGCCGCATGGCCCGGCTGCTAAGAGATGGTCTGGTGGAGAGCCGGGCGGTGCTGGCGATTACCTTTACCAACCGGGCGGCCGGGGAAATGCGGCAGCGGCTGGCCGCGATGCTGGGAGATGGTCAGCCCCTGCCGCTGGTGACCACTTTCCATGCCTTTTGCCTGGGCCTGTTGCGTGACTGGGGTGAGGCCCCGCGGCTGATCATGGATGATAATGACCAGCTGCGCCTGGTAGCCGGTCTGAACAGGCAAATGACAGCCGCCAACGAACCACCCGGCTCCGGCCCGTCCAGGCTGCTGGATCTGATCTGCCGGGCCAAGCAGAATCTGCTGCGGCCGGA
>JAWOCW010000198.1:0-14558 GCA_046483615.1 Desulfosudaceae bacterium | reverse complement strand
CGGCGCCGATGGTGTAGTTGACGGCCAGCAGGGCCAAAGAAAAGAAGACGGCGATGCGGAAACCGTAGACGATCCGGGCCAGGACGTCCCGGCCGGATGTGTCCGTGCCCAGAAAGTGTTTTCGCGCTAAAGAGGGCGGGGCCGGCGGGTATTCTCCGGCCACAAAATCGTTTTCATAGGGATTATAAGGTACCGGCGGCAGCAGCACCCAGTTGCCGTTCTGTCCGTCCCGGAATTGCCGGGCCAGCTCCCGGTAGTCGGTTTCATGGGAGTAATCCCGGCCAAAGGTCGTGCCGGGAATTATATCGCCGTAAGTGGGGAAAAAATATTCACCGTTGTAATGAACCAGCAGCGCCCGGTTGTTAATAAACAGTTCCGCCCCCAGGCAGGCGACCAGGCACAGGCCGAACAGCAGCAGCGACACCAGTCCGCGCCGGATGGAGGCGAAGCGCCGGATTTTTTTGGCGGTCAGCGGACTGATTCCGATCATTTGAACCTCACCCGCGGATCCACGATGGCCACGCAGATATCCGAAAGAATGTTGCCGATCATGAACAGCAGCGATGAAATCACCAGGATGCCCATGACCACCGGGTAATCCCGGTCCACCACCGATTCGTAACCGAGCAGCCCCATGCCGTTGATGTTGAATATTTTTTCGATGAGAAAAGAGCCGGTCAGAATGACGGAAATATTATTGCCGAAATGGGTGGCAATGGGAATGAGGCTGTTGCGCATGGCATGGCCGAAAACCGCTTTTTTAAAGGACAACCCCTTGGCCATGGCGGTGCGGACGTAATCGGCGGCGAGGTTGTCCATGAGGGTGTTCTTCATCAGAAAGGTCATGACCGTGAAGGAGCTGGTCACGTAGGCGATCAGGGGCAGGACGGTATGCCGGGCCAGGTCCGCCATTTTACCGGCCCGGGAGAGCTCCTCAAAATTGTCGCCGGTCAAGCCGCCCAGCGGGAACACTCCCCAGTGCGAGGCAAACAAGACCAGCAGCAGGATGCCCAGTACCCAGCCGGGAATGGCGTAGCCGATAAACACTATAATGGAAGAGATGTTGTCAAAACCGCTCTGGTGCCGGACGGCCTTGGCCGCTCCCAGGGGAATGCAGATACCGTAAATCAGCGCCAGGGAGAGGACTCCGAAGTACAGGGAAATGGGAATCCGCTCCCGGATCATGGACCAGACATCATCGTAATAGCGGGTGGAGGTGCCCAGGTCGCCGGTCAGAACCTTGCCCAGCCAGAGGAAATAGCTGGCCAGGACGGGTTTGTCAAAGCCGTAGTATTGCCGGAGGGTTTCAATCTGATCCGCTGATAAGGGCTGTGTCCGGCCCTGCCGGGAGGTGGCGCCATCCATGCTCTGCATGCGCTGGGCCTCGGCCATCATGCGCTCTACCGGACCGCCCGGGACAAAGCGGGTGATGCAGAAGACCATGACGGTAACCCCGATAAAGGTGGGAATAATCAGCAGCAAGCGTCTCAGAAAATATGCCTTCATGGGCCTGTCCCGTTATCTCCGGTTTCAACCCGGATTTTTCAAGAAATTTCATAAAAATTTTCAAGAAATTTTATGAGATATCCGGGTTAAGTCCGCCATCTGTTTTGCCACCATGATAAGTCCGGCCGCCTTTTCCGGCGAGCCTGCTGGCTCAGGCAGGCAAGGTTATGGTATGCTGGGAATATTATCAATAACCACTCGGGCATGCAATAATTTTGGCGGTTGTGGACAGCCGCCGCGATCCCTCGGGAGAATTTTATGGAAAGACGCGCCGCTGTTTTTGAAGAAAATTATACCGCTTACCTGGAGAGGATAGGGCGGCTGGATCTGGCCGCCCGCGCCGAGATTCTGGGTCTGGCGCTGGAGCCGGAGTCGGTGGCCGTGTCCTGGTTCGGAGAAATCCTGCGGGTTTCCGACCGGGGGATCGCCGATATTTCGGGCCGGCGGCCGGATTACGCCACCTGCGTGGTGATCTGCAACTATCTGCTGCGATGTCCCCGGGCGGTTGTGCCGGCTACCGGCTGGGCGCACTATCGGGATTTCAAGGACAGCGGCCCCTTGACAGTTTATTTCAGCCAGGACGTGGAGCGGGCTCTGGTTGACCGCTTCAGCGGCCGGCTCGAGGCCTTGCGCAGGGCCGGTCAGGATTTGCGGGGACGTCCGCCGGATATGGAGGTGAATTGTGACGGGGTCTTTGTTTTTGAGGCCCTGCCGAGAGTGTCGCTTATGCTTATGTTCAATGACGCTGATGAGGAGTTTCCGGCTGACTGTTCCCTGCTGTTTGATAATGCCGCGGATAAGTACCTGGACGCGGAATCTCTGGCTATTGTGGGGCGGTGCCTGGTGGAGCGTCTTCAGCAGAGATCATGAGGGAAAACAAATAAAAAAAGGACGGCAGTTGCTGCCGTCCTTTGGGGGTATTCTTGACCAACAGGTGTTTGAGGCGCCTGCAACCGGTCGGGTTAACGTTTGGAATACTGGTACCGGGCCCGGGCGCCGCGCTGGCCGTACTTTTTCCGTTCTTTGCAGCGGGCGTCCCGTCGGAGAAAACCCGAAGACTTCAAAGGCTGGCGCAATTCCGGAGATATCTGGATGAGGGCCTTGCTGATGGCGTGGCAGGTGGCACCGGCCTGGCCGGTGATGCCGCCGCCTTTGACGGCAATGGTAATATCGTAACTGTCGGTCAAACCGGTATGCTTAAGTGCTTCCCGGGCAATGGTCTGGGCTGACGAGGTGGTGAAGTAGGCATCATATTCTTTGCCGTTTACGGTAAGAACACCGCTGCCCGGTTTCATCCATATTTTGGCGATCGATGATTTTCGTTTTCCAGTGGCGTAAGTTCTGTTGTCTTCCATTATTTCCTCAAAAATCTGTTGTTAGCTGATTTCCAGTACCTGGGGTTGCTGGGACTCGTGGGGGTGCTCCGGACCGGCATAAACTTTGAGCTTTTTCAAAAGAGCCCGTCCCAGCCGGTTCTTGGGCAGCATGCCCTTGACGGCGTTGTGAACCAGCGCTTCCGGATTTTTTTCGTGCAGCTGTTTGGCATTTAACGATTTCAGGCCACCCATGTAACCGCTGTGGCGGTAATACATTTTCTGGTCCCATTTTCTTCCGGTCAGGGCGATTTTGTCCGCGTTGATGACGACAATAGCGTCACCGGTATCGACATGGGGGGTATACAGGGGGTTGTGCTTACCCCGCAGGCGTCGCGCTATTTCCGTAGCCATGCGGCCCAGGATCATCCCCTCGGCATCAACGACATACCAGTTGTTCTTGTTATCGGTTGCTTTGGCGCTGTAAGTATATTTTTTCACTGCCTTTAAACTCCTTAACCAATCATTTTAATAATCTCAATAATCTTGTAAGGATATTCTTGTCAGATAATTTGTCAAGAGAAAAATTAATTTCCGAAAATTTCATGAAATATCCGGGTTGACCCGGTTATTTCACGAGTCGGTTTGAGCGCAGCTGCAAGGCGCGGGACACGATGCTGTAGTAAATCTACCGCGAGTGTCCTGCAACACAGCAGGTGCGTTCAAGGCGACTCGCCCGCAGGGTGAAATTTTTTGATATAAAATTGCCTTTATTCCGCAAATCAAAATGACAATTTGTAATTTTAGAATGACCGCTAAATGCAATATAAACAATTGAAATAATACAATAAGGTAATATTTTTCAAAAAATTTCATGAAATATCCGGGTTGAAACCGGTTGCCTTCAAGGCCACCATCAGGACGGAAATAGCGGCCGGAGTCATGCCTTCGATCCGGGAGGCCTGACCCAGGGAAGCCGGCGCGATGGCGGCCAGTTTTTCTTTTAACTCAGACGACAGGCCGTGTACCCGGTCGTAGTCAAATCCCGCCGGGATAACCATCTGCTCCAGCCCCTGAAATTTTTCAATTTCCCGCTTTTGCTTGGAAATATAGCCTTCATACTTGATTTCAATGGCGGCCTGCTCCCGAACCCGGTCGGCCAGATCAGTGGGAGGTGGGGCCAGGGCCAGCACGTCGTTATAATTCAGTTCGGCCCGCTTCAGTAACTGATCAAGTTTTACGCCGTTGCTTATCGTGGCTGAACCCCGCTGCCGGAGATGCTGATTGACCGGGTCGGAAGGTTTGATGACCGTTTTTCTAATCCGGGCGGTTTCTTCGTCCAGGCGCCGCTTTATCTCCCGCACCTGTTCGGCCGTGATTTGATCAATTAATCCCAGCTCCAGGGCTTTTTCCGACAAGCGCAGGTCGGCGTTGTCTTCCCGGAGCAACAGCCGGTATTCGGCCCGGGAGGTAAACATCCGGTAGGGCTCGCGGGTGCCCCGGGTGACCAGGTCGTCCACCATGACTCCGAGGTAGGCTTCGGAACGATCCAGGATGAAAGGCGGACGCCCTTGAATCCGGCAGGCGGCGTTGACGCCCGCCCAGAGCCCCTGGCCGGCCGCTTCTTCGTAACCGGAGGTGCCGTTGACCTGTCCGGCCAGGTAGAGTCCGGCGACGGCTTTTGTTTCCAGGGTCGGTCGCAGCTGCAGGGGATCGATATAGTCGTATTCAATGGCGTATCCCGGACGCGTCAGTTCGGCGGCTTCCAGCCCCCCGATGGTTCGGACGAATTCAATCTGAATTTCCAGGGGCAGGCTGTTGCCCAGGCCGCTGGCGTATATCTCTTCTGTTTTCAGGCCTTCGGCTTCCAGGATGACGTGGTGCTGATGCCGGTCGGGGAACCGGACGACCTTGTCCTCAAAAGAGGGACAATAACGAGCCGGCACGCCGGAAATTTGACCGCCGTAAAGGGCGGAATGGGCGATATTCTTCTGAACCAGGGCGATGCTGGCGGCGTTGGTATGACCCATATAAGTGGGCAATCGCGGGCGGTTGAGGCGGGTAGTCGCGAAGGAAAAGGGCCGGGTCTCCTCGTCAAAGGCCTGCTTTTCAAACCTGGAAAAATCGATGCTGGAACGGGCCAGCCGGGGTGGGGTACCGGTCTTCATGCGGCCGGTGGTAAAACCCAGTTCCCGCATCTGTCCGGCCAGGGCCGTGGACGCGAACTCACCGGCCCGACCGGCGTCGTAGGAAACGTCACCGATGTGCACCCGGCCGTCCAGAAATGTCCCGGCCGCGATGATAACGGCCCGGCAGGCGTAGGCAAAGCCGGTCCGGTCGATGACGCCTTTGACCCGTCCCTGCTCGACAAGGAGGCTTTCTATCAGGGCCTCTTTGAGGTCAAGGCCCGGCTGGTGTTCCAGGACCGACTTCATGGCGATATGATACTGGATCTTGTCGTTCTGGGTGCGGGTGGATCGGACCGCCGGACCCTTGCGGGTGTTCAGGGTTTTATATTGAAGCGCGGTTTGATCCGTGATCCGGGCCATCTGGCCGCCCAGGGCGTCAATTTCCCGGACCAGCTGGCCCTTGGCCATGCCGCCGATGGAGGGGCTGCAGGGCATGGCCGCCACCTTGTCCAGGTCGATGGCCGTCAGCAGCACGGAGCAACCCATGCGGGCGGCGGCCAGGGCGGCTTCGCTGCCGGCGTGTCCGGCGCCGATGACGATAATGTCGTATGTTTTATGGTAAGCAGGCATCTTGTTTGTTTTTTACCCGGAATTTTACCGGGGTTGTCGTCTCTGGCGCAATTCCTTGAATCAGCCGCAGGATTTATTATATGATAGCGGCAGTCTTGATAACCATTGTAAATTTAAAAATATCCGGCTTTGGGGAAGAGGTCAAGTTTATCATGGGAAACCGGCCTTATCTGGATTTAAATACTTTTCTGCGCTCCGTGTACGGTTGCCGGGTACAGAAGATTTCCCTGGACGCGGGTTTTTCGTGTCCCAACCGGGACGGTCGGATTGCCACCGGAGGTTGCCTTTATTGCAACAGCCGGGGTTCCGGTACCGGTGCCCATGCTCGCGGTTTATCCCTGACCGAGCAATTACTGGCCGGTAAAACCGCCCTCAGGAAACGCTACCAGGCCGGCAAGTTCATCGCCTATTTCCAGGCCTATACCAATACCTACGGGCCGGTTGATCGGTTACGGGCCCTGTACGAAGAAGCCCTGGCGGTGGAGGACGTGGTCGGCCTGTCCGTGGGTACCCGGCCGGATTGCGTGGATGAACCGATCCTGGACCTGTTGCAGGAGTACGCGGAAGATTACATGGTCTGGCTGGAATACGGGGTCCAGTCCGCCTCCGACGACACCCTGGCCCGCATCAACCGGGGCCATGATTTCGCCTGCGTGGAGAGGGCCGTGGCGGCCGCGCGGAACCGGGGCCTCCGGATCTGCGCCCACGTTATTCTGGGTTTGCCCGGGGAAACCCGGGCGGATATGCTCCACACCGCCGAGCAGATTGCCCGGCTGGGGCTGGCCGGCATCAAGATACACCTGCTTTACGTCGTCCAGGACACCCCCCTGGCAGCCATGTACCGGAGCGGGCTTTACCAGTGCCTGTCTTTTCAAGAATATGTCAGCCTGGTTTGCGACGTGCTGGAACGCCTGCCGGCCGACATGGTTATTCAGCGGTTGACCGGCGATCCTCACCGGTCCGAACTGGTGGCGCCGCTATGGGCGCTGGAAAAGCAATCAACCCTGGCGGCCATTGAACAGACCCTGGCGGCCCGGGGAACCCGTCAGGGCAGCCGGGCTGGTACCGGGGTAGTTCCGGGGGGTAGCTCCGGGGGTAGCTCCGGGGGGTAACTCCGGGGGGTAACTCCGGGGTAACTCCGGGGCAAGGAGGCGGATGATGACTGTTATTGATGAAGTGGTTGGCTGGATAAAGGAGTCGAAAAAAATTACCGGTTTTACCGGTGCGGGTATTTCCACCGGTTCGGGCATTCCTGATTTTCGCAGTCCGGACGGGGTCTGGGCCAGAAACCGGACAGTCATGTTTGACGATTTTCTGGCCAACGAGGCCGATCGGGTGGAGTACTGGCGCCAGAAGCTGGAGAGCTGGCCGCCGATCCGGGACGCCCGGCCCAATGCCGGCCATCGGTTTTTTTACGGGCTGCAGGAGACGGGTCGGCTGCTGGGTGTCATTACCCAGAATATCGACGGTCTGCACGAAAAATCAGGGCTCAATCCGGATCGGATTGTTCGTCTGCATGGCTGGATGAACGAGGCGGTCTGCCTCTCCTGCGGCCAAACCCTGGATATGGAGGATGCCTGCCGGCGGGTCAAGGAGGAGTCGCCGGCGCCGGTCTGCGGCGTCTGCGGCGGGCTGCTGAAACCGGCCACCATTTCCTTCGGGCAGCAGCTTAATCAGGCGGATCTGGAGCGGGCCGCCAATCTGGCCGTGAAAAGCGATCTGTTTATCGTGGTCGGTTCTTCGCTGGTGGTGCAGCCGGCCGCTGGTTTCCCGATTCTGGCGGTGAAAAACGGGGCCCGCCTGGTAATTGTCAACCAGACCGCCACGCCTCTGGACAAACAGGCTGACGCGGTCATTCATGATGATAGCAGCCAGGTGTTGCAGGCTATCGGCGAACGGATATCTTGAGTCAGCCGGATCGGCCCCGGCTGGATCCAGTCACAAAAAAAGCCGGACGGAATTATTCCGCCCGGCTTTCCCCCTCTCGTTTCATCAGTCCCGGTATTTGAAGGAAACCCTGACATTGGCCCGGTAAGCGATAACTTTTCCGGCTTCGATCTTCATGTCAAGCTCCTTGACTTCCGCGATGCGAAGGTCCTCCAGGGTTTTGGCGGCTCGTTCCACGGCGGTTTTGGCCGCGTCCTCCCAGGATTTTTCGCTGGTGCCGATCAAATCAATGGTTTTGTAGACACTGTTGCTCATGACGGTCTCCTTTCTCTTGGGTTGATAAACTGACGCCCATCCCTAAATGGCTGTTGGGGCCGATTCCCGCTTCAGGCTTGAATTTCAACCATCTAAATACTCCATCTGCTCTAATGGTTAAAATTTCCCCGGCCGGGAACACCAACAAAACACCTGATTTCTGGATGGACACAAACTTAAAATAACAGCCGGCCACCGGTGTTTTGACAACTACATCAGTGAACAAGGTTTTTTGTTCTGAGCAAAACATAATCAGGTCTACTCTGATTTTATATCGGAACAGGGATCTCAAGTCAAGAAAGAACATCTGAAAAAGAACTTGAAAAATTTGATTGTTTTTGAAATAGTCAGGCGAATCAAAGGCTCTTACCGGTGTGATTGATTTCGTGTAATAAGGATGAAAGTCTATTATGATACTGATTATTGATTTCGGCTCCCAGTTTAATCAGCTGATTGCCCGGCGGGTCAGGGAAAGCGGGGTATACTGCCGCATTGAACCGCCGACGCTGACCATGAAGCAGATCAGGTCGCTGGCTCCGGAAGGCATTATCCTGTCCGGAGGACCTGCCGGTATTTATGAAAAGAACAGTCCCAAGATCAGTAAAAAGATTTTTGAGCTGGGTTTGCCCGTGCTGGGAATCTGTTATGGTCTGCACTTCATGGTCAATGCCCTGGGCGGTAGCGTGGAAGCGGCCCGTAAACGGGAATACGGTTTCGCGGAGCTGCGCCTGAAGACTCCGGGAAAAATTTTCAGGAAGGTCGCTTCCCCGACAACCTGCTGGATGAGCCACGGCGATTCCGTAAAAAAACTGCCGCCGGGCTTCAAGATACTGGGATCTACGGAAAACACCCGGGTGGCGGCCATCGCCGATACCAAAAGAAAATTTTACGGGTTCCAGTTTCATCCCGAGGTGGTTCACACCAGCGAAGGCCAGGCCATGCTGGACAATTTCCTGTTTGAAGTCTGCGGCTGTAAAAAGAACTGGACCATGAAAGCTTTTGCCCGGGATGCCATAGCCAGGATAAAAGAGGAGACAGCCGGCAAGAAGGTGGTCCTGGGTTTGAGCGGCGGTGTTGACTCCTCGGTGACGGCGCTGTTGATACACAAAGCCATCGGCGATAACCTGACCTGTATCTTCGTGGATAACGGGGTGCTGCGAAAGGACGAAGCCGCCAAATTAAAAGAGGTCTTTACGAAAAACCTGAATCTGAACATTCGTTACGTCCGGGCGCGGACCCGGTTTTTAAAGGCCCTGGCCGGCGTGTCTGATCCGGAAAAAAAGCGCAAGATCATCGGCCAGGTGTTCATGGACGTGTTTGAGGAGGAAGCCGGCAAGGTCAAAGGCGCCGAATTTCTGGCCCAGGGAACCCTTTACCCTGACGTGATTGAATCGCAGTCCGCCTTTGGCGGTCCTACCTCGGTTATTAAATCTCACCATAACGTGGGCGGCCTGCCGGCCCGGATGAAGCTATCCCTGGTGGAACCCCTCAAGTTTCTGTTCAAGGACGAGGTGCGCCGGCTGGGCCGCACCCTGGGCCTGGATCAGGACATGATTCATCGCCAGCCCTTTCCCGGCCCCGGTCTGGCTATACGGATCATCGGTCCGGTAAATAAAAAGCGGCTGGACCTGCTGCGGGAAATCGACGCGGTCCTTCTGGAAGAAATCCGGGCTGGTGGTTATTATCGCAAACTGTGGCAATCCTTTGCCATCCTGTTGCCCTTGAAAAGCGTCGGCATCATGGGTGACAAGCGAACCTATGAAGATATCGTCGCTATCCGCGCCGTGACCAGCAAGGATGCCATGACCGCCGACTGGGCCAGGTTGCCTCATAAACTGCTGGCCAGGATTTCCAACCGCATAATCAATGAAGTCAGCGGTGTCAACCGGGTGGTCTATGATATCAGTTCCAAACCACCCAGCACCATTGAATGGGAGTGAGGCCATGTTTGGCCCGGTCTTTCCCGGGTGATTTTTTTAAGGAGAGCCTGCCCGGAACTTTTTATTTTGGCGGATTCCCGCGAAAAGCTTAACTTTTAATCCTGAAAAGACAGGTTTTACCGCGGTTAAAATTTCAGCTTTTTCTGAACTTTAACCCGGATATTTCACGAGTCGATTTGGGCGCAAATGCAAGGCGCAGGGCGCGAAGCTGTAGTAAATCTACCGCGAGCGGCCTGCAACACAGCAGTTGCGCCCAAGGCGACTCGCCCGCAGGGTGAATTTTTTCGATACTTAAATGGTGAAAAATCCTTAAACAGCCAGTTATAATTTGTATTTTGAAAAAGAACCTGAAATTATTAATAACTAATTGAAGTTTATGCATTAACAAACTATGATCGAAAAAATTCATGAAATATCCGGGCTAACAAAATAAATGATGGACATTGCTCTGACGAGGCTATCAAGATATGGATAAGTCTGACCAGGAAGATTTTACGGTATCTTTTGACGCCGGTGATCACGAAGGCTATGCCGGTGATGCCCTGGAAAAAAAGGTGGACAGTCTTGGTTGGCGGGTAACCCTGTTGACCATTATCGTGCCCTGCCTGATCGCGGTGGTAGTTATTATGGCCTATTTCGGCATAACCCGCAAGGTAGCTGATTTCAGGGATTCCGGGGCGGCAGCCGTCGAAAAATTCAGCCGTGATTATGAAGAAAAGCTGCAGGAGGCGCGTTCGGCCCGAAAAAATCTGCGAACCGCGACCGAACAGGAGCTGGCTGATTTGAAGAAGGAAATAGCGGAGGTGGACCAGGCGGCCGCGAACGGTATCAAAGCTGTCAAAAATCAGGCGGGTAAGATGTCCAACCAGGTCGCTGAGCTTGGCCGGCAGGTGGAGGGGCTGGACAACCGGCTTCAGGAGATGTCCCGGGAAACAGCCGCTATTACCGAAAAAATCGTGGGCTGGGGGGACCGCCTGGAGGAGCTGGAGAAGGCCCGATTCGATTTAAAGGAAAACAAGGCCGATCAGGCGGATCTGGATCAAGGGCTGGCGGATTTGAACCAGGGCCTGGCGGATCTGGAAAAACAAATGGACAGAGCCGTTCAGAAGGTCGACGAGTCCTCGGCATCCCGCATAAACACTCTTTCAAAGAGGATGCAAGCCCTGGATAGCCGGCTGGATTCCCTGGAAAAGGCCGTGGCCGCCAGTGCCGCCAGTCCTGCCGACACTCCCGGCTCTTCGTCAGGCGGTAATTCGGGGGATGATCCCGACATTATCGAAGAGGATCTTTCCCGTTAGCCGGTTGGTGCCCGCGGAGATCGTCGGGCGGGCGGTATATCTTCAAGGTAAAGGGTCGGGGCTGGCCGGTTTTAAACTTTTCCGGAAGATTTTTTGTTCAGCCGTCCAGTTGTGCTTCAATGCGCTTGATGTCTTCGGGTAGATCCACTTCCGGCGAGTCGTGCCGGGTTACCACCACCTTGATACGGTAGCCGTATTCCAGGGCGCGTAATTGTTCCAGCTTTTCAATCTGTTCCAGGGGGCTTTCGTCCAGGCTGGCGAAAATGTCCAGAAAACGCCGGGTATAAGCGTAAATGCCCAGGTGTTTGTACATTTCAAAGGAGCCTCCTCCGTCCCGGTCAAAGGGGATCGGGGCCCGGGAAAAATAGAGGGCGAAACCGGCCCGGTCAATCACCATTTTGACATCCTTGGGATCGACGCGCTCCCGGTCGTTGACAATGGCAAAGGCGGCGGTGGTCATGGCAAAATCGTCGGGACGGTACAACAGGGGAGAGATGGTGGCTTCAACCGTTTCCGGAGCGATCAGCGGCTGGTCTCCCTGGATATTGACGACGATATCATCCGGGGACAGTGCCAGCTGGGCGGCCGCTTCCGCCGCCCGATCCGTTCCGGAACGGCATTGGTCGCCGGTCATCAGGCAGTTGCCACCGAAAGAGGTAACTGCCTCGTAAATACGCCGGTCGTCAGTTGCCACGGCGATATCGGTAACGCAGGGGGTTCGCCGGATCCGTTCATAAACACGTTCAATCATGGGGATGCCGGCGATGGGCGCCAGCGGTTTACCGGCAAAGCGGCTGGAACCGAAACGAGAAGGGATAATGGCCGTCACTTTCATGGCTGAGCGCTTTCTGTTATAATAAAAATTCAGGTTTAAATCGCGGGCGGGATTTCCCGGCCCGTCGCGTAAATGCCAACCCGGCATGAGGGATCGGCCATGGATTCGGACACATTAAAACAGATTTTGGATGAGGTTGCAAGCGGTCAGACATCTCCGGCAGCGGCCACGACCGCTTTGCAGCATTTGACCTATGAAAACATCGGCTACGCTCATGTCGATCACCACCGGAGCCAGCGCAAGGGTTTTCCGGAGGTTATTTTCGGGGCCGGTAAAACCGCCGACCAGATTTGCGGCATAATGGAGCGTATCCTGGCCCGTGATGTCATGGTACTGGTGACCAGGATCGGCCCGGAGGCCGCTGCCCGGGTAACCGGGCAGTTCCCGGAAGCGATTTTTGACGCCGAGGCGGGAATGATAATCTGCCAGAAGCAAGAACCGGCTCTGGTTGGCCGGGGGCTGGTTCTGGTGATTTCCGCCGGTACCTCGGATATTCCGGTGGCCCGGGAGGCCTTTCTGACCGCTCAAGCCATGGGCAACCAGGTACGGTCAGTCTTCGATATCGGCGTGGCCGGGATTCATCGCTTGTTTGCCTACCGGGAGCTTATCGAAGAAGCGGCCGTTCTGATAGTTGTGGCCGGCATGGAAGGGGCCTTGCCTACGGTGGTGGCCGGGCTGACCAGCCGGCCGGTGATAGCCGTGCCGACAAGCGTGGGGTACGGTACCAGCCTGGGCGGGTTGACCGCCCTTTTCGGCATGCTCAACTCGTGCAGCTCCAATGTGGCCGTGGTCAATATCGATAACGGGTTCGGGGCCGGGTACATGGCCGCCTGCATCAATCGGAAATAGGCTGGTGAATTTCTTATATCCTGACAATGTCCGGAGGCTGCTTTCGCCGGTGGTGGTCCTTGCCGGTGGCTTGATCCTGGCGCAGCTGATCGGATCGGTTCTGGTCTATCAATCAAACCTGGCCCTGCTCCATAAATTAACCCTGCTGCGGGAGGCCGGTGTCTTCCCCTTGCCCGGAATGGGAGTGTCGCCGCCTTTGTCCAGCCTGTCGGCCGCCCTGGCCGGAGGTCTCTATTTTACCCTCAGCGTCGGCGCCGGAGTGGTTCTGCTGACCATGGCGGCTGACCTGCTCGTGGCGGCCGCGCCGCGCCGGTTTAGAAAATATCTTGTTATCGTTCTGCTCTGCTTGTGGCTGGTCCTCCTGGGCTGGGCCAACCTGAAGGGCTGGTGTCCGGGGCTGTCCGCCTACCTGCTGCTTCTGCCGGGACCGGTTCTGTGGTTAAACCGGCGCGGGTGGCGACGTCTGGCCGCGGCCGAACGTTTGCCCTGGCGGCGCCTGTTTCATCTTCTGCTGATTCTCCTGTTGTGCGCCTGGTGGGTCACCCGGATTGACAGCGCCGTGTTTGTCAATATCAAGGACAACCTGCTCCTGACTTCAAAGGCGGGCAACAAGCTGGTTCATCTTTATTATCGATATACCCTTTATCCGGCCGAGGCCTTCAAGTCCTTGTCCCAGAAGCAGGTTAAGACCTGTCGCCTGGAAGGTTTTGCCGATGATGAGCGGCGGAAGCGGCTTGCCGAAACTCTGGCGGAGCATGATTATTTTGTGATCGACGCCCGCCCGGTCGATCTGGTGGTGTCGGTCCAGGAGGGCCGCCGGGGGGATCAGCTCCAATTGAGCTGCCGGGATAAGGCCGGGCTGACCGTGCCGGCCGAAGTTTTTCCGGACACGGCCGGAAATTACCTGGGGCGCGTGTCAAGCCGATGTGATGTCAACGCCGCCTTCCGGAATTTTACCATTTTCTCTTTGCTGGGGGTGGCGCCGCTGGTGCTTTACCTGGCTACCTTCGCCGTTTTGGCGTTTATTCCCGGTCTGTTTATCAGTCCGCGCCTGTCCTCCTGGCTGGTGCCGTTGTTGTGCTGTTTGTTCTGGGCGGGGGTGATTTTTTACGTGGACACCCCGCCCCTGCGAACAGCCGACGCCGAGGCGGCGGCCCAGGCCATGGAATCCGGCAGCCGCCGGGAAAGGCTCGCCGCCTTGCGATATATTTTCAATCACCGGCTGGAGATTACCAGTTTTCAGGGCTACCGGCACTTGCTGGAGAGCGGGGATTTCGTCCAGCGTTACTGGCTGGTGCGGAATCTGGGGCACAGTCGTCACCCCCACGGCTGGCAGTGGATCAGCCGTTTTTTGGATTCAGATTCTTCCTACCTGGTCTGCAAGGCCATGGAAGCTACGGCCGTCAGAAGTTCCCGGTCCGGCCGGGAGGTCCCCGAAGAACTGGAAGCTTCCCTGCTGGAAAAATTATCATTATCAGACAACTGGTATGTTCAGTTGTACGCTTATAAAACGCTCAGGAGTCTGGGATGGTTGCCGGTAAAATCAGGCTGATTCCGCTGGGGGGAGCCCTGGCGGCGGTAATGGTGGTGGAAGCGCTGGCCCGGTCCCTGGCGGCGGCTGATATTTTCGAACCCATTACCATAACACTGCTGGCGCGGCTGGCTCAGATCGGCCTGATGCTGGCTTTAATTGAACTGTTCCAAAACAGCCCGGCTGAGGTCGGGCTGGGACGAGACCGGTTAAGACCGGGTATCCAGGCCGGTCTGCGCTGGTCACTGGTTTTTGGCGGGGTAGTGGCGGTGGTTTTTACGGCCATGCTGGCGGCCGATTTTAACCCGCTGGCCCTGTTTCGTCT
>JAWOCW010000171.1:0-5236 GCA_046483615.1 Desulfosudaceae bacterium | reverse complement strand
GGCGGCTCGGGCTGGTCTTTGCAGGTGACCTCGTAGTGCCGGTTGGTCAGTTTTTTCCGTAGGGTTTCTTCTGAAGGTCTGGTGTAAGAGGTCGGCCGGTTGCAAGCCGGGGCAGGCGGTGCCTCCTGCCAGAAGTTTTTGATAAAGCTGTCTCGACCGGAGCCGGCCCGGTATGATTTGTACCGGCGGGGATTTTTCCGGTAATAGTCCTGGTGATAGTCTTCGGCCGGGTAAAATTCGGTCGCGGGCAGAATTTCCGTTGCCACCGGCCTGTCCAGACGGCCGCTTTGATCCAGGGCCAGGCGGGAGGCCTCGGCCAGTTCCCGTTGCCTCCGGTTATGATAAAAGATGGCCGAGCGGTACTGGGGCCCCCGGTCCACGAAGGAACCGCCGGCATCGGCCGGATCAATCTGCTGCCAGAAAATTTTCAGCAATTCGGCATAAGAAACAAGGCCGGGGTCATATTCCACCTGGATGGCCTCCAGGTGGCCGCTTCTGCCGGAGGCTACTTCGTCATAGGTGGGATCGGCAGAATCTCCCCCGGTATAACCGGATTGGACCGAGACAACCCCTTTTCTGGCTTCAAAAGGCGGTTCCATGCACCAGAAACAGCCGCCCGCGAAGGTGGCTTGCTCTGTTGACCGGGACAATCCCGGCGGCTTGCCGGAAGCCGGGTCGGTTTTATCGGCAGGGTTGCTGTCCGCCTGAGAACAACCCTGGCTGGAAATTGTCATCATCATAATCACCATTATCCCTAAGAATTTTATCTTCATTATTTTTCTTGTCCTTCTTAATGGTTGGGACGTCCTTTGATGAGTCAGTCCCGGCGGAAAGCCGTTATCCCGGATTTTTCATGTAATGTTCCGGTTATATCGGACCGAACCCGTCTTATAACTTAATATAAGATCGTTTTGAAGACAGGCAATACCGGTGGACTATTTTGGTGGTCTCGTAAAAAGCTTCCAACCCGGCCGCGGCGGTATTTTTGCAGAAAGTAGCTTGGAAGTTCCTTGGAAGTCTTTGCCTCGTCATTCCGGCGAAAGCCGGAATCAAGAACCATTTTGTTTTACTGGACCCCGGCTTTCGCCGGGGTGACGAGAGACGGGCCGGGGTGACGAAAAAGGGGCCGGGTGGATAAATGTTAGAAAATTCGAAATTTTACGACGCAGTGATTTTTTTGACCAAATCCGAAATGTTTTTCGCTCGGTGCGGATGGTGACAGGTGTGAAATGGGCGGTGAACGGTTCCGTTCCGTACTGTTTTCAAAAAAGGATGGTCACCCTGTCTCCTGATACATGAACTTGATACACACCGTCCTTGTTGCCGTTGGTTTTCGGGGTTATTCCGGATTTATTACGGGGCCGAAGTCCGCCAGGGACAGGCCCTGAGAGCGTTTTTCAGAAAATAATATTTTTTGTTCAGGATCGGCACAAATTGTGCTGTGGTGATGTGGTATCTGGTCAAAAATAAAAAATTATGACGACCAGGTAAGATGGAGTATAATAATTCCCATAAAAAAGGAGAACGGTAATGGAACTGTTTGATTATTTTGAAAACAAAACCGGCACCGGTATTCTGGCCACCGCCGACCAGAACGGCCAGGTCAACGCCGCCATTTATTCCCGGCCCCACATATTCGAAGACGGCACGGCCGGATTCATCATGCGGGACCGGCTGACCCACGCCAACCTGCAAACCAACGGCAGTGCCGCCTACCTGTTCCGGGAAGACGGCGGTGGTTATAACGGCCGGCGGCTTTACCTTTCGAAAATATCGGAAGAAAAAGACACTGAGCGCTTGTCCGCCCTGAAACGTCGCCACCTGCCGCCGGAAAGCGAGGCCGCCAAAGGCCCTCCCTACCTGGTCATATTCAAAGTGACCAAGGTGCTGCCCCTGATCGGCGACGGCGGGCAAGAAGACTGAAAAAGGGATCGCTAACCGCATGGAAGTTCTGTCTGAGAGGGAGTGCCAGGAGTTTACCTGTAACCGTGGTTGAATTTTGAAGGGATGATTTTCCCCATGTCTGAAATGTCGGTTTCCAGGCAGATGACCCGGTATGATGATGACACCGGCATCAGCGACGATATGGAGATTATCGTTGAAGAGCCCCTGTCCATGAGGATTGACGGCCGGCCTTACGCGGTGGTCATGCGGACCCCCGGCCATGAAACCAGCCATGTGGCCGGTTTCTGCCTGGCCGAGGGACTGGTCGAAACCCCGGACGATATCGTCACCATCGGATTCTGCGCCGAGGAAGGCACCAACGTGGCCACGGTTACCCTGACCGATGCCCGCCGGGCGGTGGCGGCCGAGCTCCTGGAGCGTCGGGGATTTGTCAGCCAGACCAGTTGCGGCATCTGCGGCAAGGAGGTGCTGCGGGATATGCAGCAGATCCTTCTGCCCCTGGCCAGCCGGACAAGGTTTACCCGGGATCAGGTCATGGCGGCCATTGACATGCTTCCTCCCCGCCAGGTTCTTCATAAGAGGACCCGCGGCGCCCATGCCGCCATGATCCTGGATGAGCAGACCGGCTTTATGGCCGTGGCCGAAGACGTTGGCCGGCACAACGCCCTGGACAAGGCCATCGGGCAGCTATTTCAGCGCCGTGAGCTGGGGAAGGCCGTGCTGGGCATAATGTCTTCCCGGCTCAGCTATGAACTGGTCCAGAAGGCCGCCCGGGGCGGACTGGAGATGCTGGTCGGCATCTCCCGGCCGACTCTGCTGGCGGTCGACCTGGCCGCGTCACTCAACATGACCCTGGCCTGCGCCCAGGAAGGACGATTGCTGGTTTTTACCGGTAAAGAACGGATTGTCGACAAGGAATAATGATGACGGCTTCGTGAAAACTCTCCGCCACGTCATTCCGGCGAACGCCGGAATCCAGAAACGTCATTCCGGCGAACGCCGGAATCCAGATAAAATAGACACTACTGGACCCCGGCCTCCGCCAGGGTGACGAAATATGGGTCGGGGTGATGAAAAATATTTAAAAGGAGAATTGATGACAGCAGCCCAACCGGTTCAAAAAGACGTTAATATCGGCGATACGGATATACAATATCTGGAATACGACGGCTCCGGCCCCACCATTTTGTTTTTGCATGCCACCGGTTTCATGCCCTGGATCTGGCACCCCATTGCCCGGGATTTCGCCGGTACCGCCCGGGTCATTCTTCCTTATTTTTGCGATCATCGCGCCGCCGATCCCAATCAGGGCGGGTTGAGCTGGTATCTGCTGGCCCAGGACCTGGCCCGATTCTGTGAGGTTCTGGACATTAAATCGCCGT
This sequence comes from Desulfosudaceae bacterium, assembly GCA_046483615.1. GTDB lineage: Bacteria > Desulfobacterota > Desulfobacteria > Desulfobacterales > Desulfosudaceae > CAYTQK01. The sequence continues at coordinate 1,949 of JAWOCW010000171.1, read as the reverse complement.
TGATGGTCGGCCATTCCATGGGCGGGGCCGTTATTACCCTGGTCGTGGGAAAACTCGGCCTTGAGGCCGAAAAAATGGTTCTGTTTGAACCGATTCTGCTGCCTTCGGAGTTATATAACCTGGACATGCGGGTGGAGGACCATCCCCTGGCCGGTAAATCTATCAAGCGCCGTAACACCTGGGAGGACCGGCAGGAGGCCAGGGATTATCTCCGGTCTAAACCGCTCTTTGCCAGGTGGGACGAAGAGATGCTGGATATGTATTTGAATTACGGTTTTTCAGATTCAGCCGCGGGCGGCATTACCCTGACCTGTCACCCGGAGCGGGAGGCTTCGCTCTTTATGGGTTCCATGGCCTATGATCCCTGGCCGGTGATTCCGCGAGTGAAGTGCCCGGCCCTGCTTCTGGAAGGGGAGCTTTCGGAAAATCGCGCCTTTATAAATCTGCGGCAGGCGGCGGAGACCTTTCCGCGGGGGGAATACCGGCTGGTTGATGGGGCCGGACATTTGATTCCCATGGAAAAACCGGCGGAATCCATCGCCTTGATCCGGGATTTTATTAAGACTTAAAGGACGAGCTGAAATTGAGCTTTCTCGCCATAGCGGGCCTGGCCGTGGCCCTGGCCATGGACGCCCTGGCGGTATCCATCGCGGCCGGTGTTTATCTGAAGCAGGTTCAGCCACGCCAGTTTTTTCGACTGTCCTGGCATTTCGGCCTGTTCCAGGGCATGATGCCGGTGATCGGCTGGGCGGCCGGCCTGTCGGTGCGGCGCTGGATTGAGCAGATAGATCATTGGGCGGCTTTTCTGCTGCTGGCCCTGGTGGCCACCGGTATGCTGCGGGAAGCCTTTGGCCGCCAGGACAAGGCCGGCCTGAAAAGTGATCCCACCCGGGGCTGGCGGCTGGTACTGTTGTCGGTAGCCACCAGCATCGACGCCCTGGCCGTGGGCTTGAGCCTGGCCGTTATCGGGGTGTCGGTCTGGTTGCCGGCGGTCATTATCGGCCTGACGGCGGGGTTGTTTACCATGTTTGGTCTGGCCCTGGGCAGCCGGGCCGGAAGGATAACCTGGCTGCGGCGGTACGCGGAAATAACCGGGGCGGTGGTGCTCTACGCTATTGGTCTGCATATACTTTACGAACACGGGGCCCTGGCGGTATTGACCGGCGGTTGAGCGGGCTTTTAAAGCAGTTTACGGGGTCAGGCTTGGCTTATTGGCTTATTGACGACAGCCAATCGCTACCCCCGGTCAAACTTCAATAAGCCAATAAGCCAAGCCTGACCCCGTAAACCCCGTAAAGTGAAATGTCCGGGTTACAGCCATTTCTTTTTTTTAAAATAAAGCAGCAGACCGCCGGCAATGGCCGCCATGATCCCCAGAACCGCGAAATACCCCCAGGCCCATTCCAGCTCGGGCATGTATTTAAAGTTCATGCCGTAGATGCCGGCCACAAAGGTCAGCGGAATAAAAATGGTGGCCATGATCGTCAGGACCTGCATGACCTCGTTCATTTTATGGCTGACCGTGGAAAGATACAGGTCCTGCAGGCCGCTTAAAACATCCCGGAACGATTCCACGGCGTCAACCACCTGGCGGATATGGTCATGAACATCCGCAATGAAAATCAGGTTTTCTTCACGGATGAGGGGCAGGTCGCCCTTTTTCAACTGCCCCAGAATATCCCGCAGCGGCCAGACCTGGCGGTGAAAAATCAGCAAATCCCGTTTTACCGAGTGAATGTCCTGCAAAGTCCGGGGCTGGGGATCATCCAGCAAATCTTCTTCCAGAGCTTCGATCCGTTCATTGAAATGTTCCAGGATGACAAAATAATAATCCACGATGACGTCGATCAGGGCGTAGGCCAGGTAATCGCTGCCGCCATGGCGGATGCGGCCCTTGCCCCGGCGCAACCGTTCTTTGACCTTATCAAAAGCGCCGACCGGGGTTTCAC
>JAWOCW010000167.1:0-6360 GCA_046483615.1 Desulfosudaceae bacterium | reverse complement strand
GTTTCTCATTCCGCTGTGGTGGGCCGGAAAATGAATCTTTTCCGGTCCATCGGAGCCGCCATGGATGAAGCCATTGCCCAGCGCACGGAAATCATATATCCTCCCCCCGCAGATGCACGCCCCCTGGTTGTTCGTGACCATGAACCTCTGGCAGAAAAACACGGCTCCCGGGCCATCCTCACTGTCCCCCTTTATGGCAACGACCGTTATTACGGCGCGCTTTGCCTCGAGAGACAGAAAGACAAGCCTTTTTCCGAAGAAGAACTGGGATATGTCAGAAGTGTGGCCACCCTTTCCGGCCCTGCGCTGGAAAGCAAGTATTACTTTGACCGTCCGTTGATTCTCATGGCTTTGTCTGCGGCCAAGCAACAGGCAGTGCGATTGCTGGGCCCGGGGTACACAGGAAGAAAAGCGGCTGCGTTGGTATTTTTGCTTGCGGTTTTGTTTTTTTCCTTGGCCAAAGGAGATTATCGCATTTCTGCCGATACGGTTTTGGAGGGTTCTGTGCAGCGCTCCATCGCGGCGCCCTTTGACGGCTTTATAGATAAAGCCCCGGCCCGGGCCGGGGATGTGGTCTCGGAGGGTGAGTTGCTCTGCCGCCTGGATGATCGGGACCTACGGTTGGAGAGACTTAACTGGTTGAGCCAGCGCAACCAGTATCGCCGTCAGCTTCAGGATGCCATGGCACGGGGGGACCGGTCTGAGGCCAATATTATCCGGGCCCAGCTCGACCAGGCCGAAGCGCAGCTTGAGATGGCTGAAAGCAGGCTGGAGCGCCTTTCAATCCGGGCGCCCTTTAAAGGTGTGCTGCTAAGCGGGGATCTGACCCAGCAGCTGGGCGGTTCAGTGACCCAGGGCAAGGAGCTTTTCCAAATGGCACCTCTGGAGGCCTATCGGCTTATTCTCGAGGTAGATGAGAGCGAAATCAGTGAAGTCAAAAAAGGCCAACAGGGTGATCTGGTGCTTTCGGCTCTTTCCGGGGAGACCTATGGGTTTACGGTGACAAAAATTACACCGCTGACTACTTCCGCAGAAGGGCATAACTATTTTCGGGTCGAAGCAGAACTGGATCGTCAGTCCCCGTTTCTTCGGCCGGGAATGGAGGGTGTGGGAAAAATCGATGTGGAACAGCGGCTTTTTATAGATATCTGGACCCGCCCGGTTTTCAAATGGTTCCGGTTAAAAATGTGGACATGGTGGCCTTGACGGAAGCGGTGCGCCCGTGATTATAGCATTTAGGCAAGTTTATTATGTCTGAGAAGAATCTGTTCAGCAGCTCATGGTACAGGGTTGCCGACCTGAAGCCGTTTCTGCGCAGCCACGCGGAAATCCACCGGCAGATTTTTCGCGGTGAAACCTGGTATGTACTCCAGGACCATTCAACCGGTCGATTTCACAGGTTTTCCGAACAGGCCTACTACATCATCGGCCTTATGGACGGAACCCGGAGCCTGCAGGAGATCTGGGAGGCGGCCTGTTTGCATCTGGGAGATGAGATGCCCACCCAGGAGGAGGTGATCACGCTGCTTGCGCAGCTGAACCAGGCCGATGTTCTTCAATCAGACATGTCGCCGGATATCGCCAATCTTTTGCAGCGCAGCCGCAAGGACCGGCAGGGCAGATTCTGGAATAAAATCCGTTCGCCGGTGGCCATTAGGATTCCACTGCTTGATCCGGATCGATTCCTGGATAAGACCATCAGGGGGGTGGCCCCTTTTTTCAGCTTCCCTGCGGCCGTGATCTGGTGTGTTATTGTTGCCTCTGCCATGATGACGGCTTTTATGCACTGGGGAGAGCTCACCCGGAATCTGGCCGACCGTGTGCTGGCCATGGAAAACCTGGTGCTGCTCTGGTTGGTCTATCCGGTGGTCAAAACCTTTCACGAGTTCGGCCATGCCTGGGCGGTGAAGAAATGGGGCGGTGAGGTCCATGAAATGGGGATCATGCTGCTGGTCTTCTTTCCGGTGCCTTATCTGGACGCATCCACTGCTTCTGCATTCCGCAAGAAAAGACGGCGTATGGTCGTGGGCTTTATCGGTATCGCGGTGGAGCTGCTGATTGCCTCACTGGCTTTGTTTCTCTGGATCAATCTTCAACCGGGCGCGCTGCGTGCGATGGCCTTTAACGTCATCCTTATCGCAGGTGTTTCCGCGCTTTTTTTCAACGGCAATCCCCTTCTGCGTTTCGATGCCTACTACATTCTGGCCGATTATCTTGAAATCCCCAATTTGGGGTCCCGGGCCAACCGCTACCTGGGATATCTGGCCCAGCGCTACCTGATCGGCAACGATGAGGCCCGCTTTACCCTAAGCAACCGCCGCGAAGCTTTCTGGCTGGTTTTCTACGGCATTGCAGCTTTTTTTTACCGGATTTTTATCAGCCTCAGAATCGCAATGTTCGTGGCCGGAAAATTTTTCTTCATCGGGGTGCTGATTGCCGCATGGTCTCTGATCGGCCTGGTGGTGGTTCCGCTGGTGCGAATTATGCGGACCATTGTTGCTGCTCCCGAGCTTTACAAGCGGCGGGGACGGATCGCAGCCCTGGTTTTGGCTGCCGGCGCTCTGGTTGTTTCTTTTGTTTTCGGGGTCAACCTGCCCTCGACCACCATGGCAGAAGGAATTCTATGGCCGGGAGAACAAGCCCAGGTTCGGGCCGGTGCCGCCGGTACGGTGCAGGAATTGGCGGTCCGGCCGGGTTCGCGGGTATCTGTCGGAGATCCTCTGATTATTTGCGATAATCCCGAGATTGAGGGGAATGTGAAAGTCCTGGCGGCGCGATTGCGCGAATACCAGGCCCGGCATCGCGAGGCCCGGGCTGAGGACCGGACCGAGGAAAGAATTATCAGCGAAGAACTTGCTATGATTAAAAGCGAACTGCGCCGCGCCGAAGAACGTCAGCTGGCCCTTGTGATCAGAAGTCCGGATGCGGGGCGTTTCGTGCTGCCAAATGCAGTGGATTATCCGGGCCGTTTTGTCCGCCGGGGGGAACCGCTCGGTTATGTTGTGGATTATGAAAAAGCCACCGTTCTCGTTCCAATCCCCCAGAAAGAGGTGGGAAAGATCAGGCATAACATCGAAAGCGTATCTGCCCGGGCGGTGGACCGGGTGTTTCATCGTATTCCGGCCCGGGTGATCCGGGAGGTGCCGGCTGCTTCCACACGCCTGCCCACCCTGGCTTTTTCCCTGGAAGGCGGCGGCTCTTTTGCGCTGGACCCCAGGTCTCAGGAAGAAAAACACTCCTTTCAAAAACTGTTTTATTTTGAAGTGGCCCTGGAAGAATCCATTGGAAGCCGGTTGGGAGCAAGGATATTTCTGCGGTTTGCCCATGAGCCAGAGCCTTTGGCATACCGTTGGTACAGAAGCCTGCGCCGCCTTTTTCTGCGGGTGTTTAATCAGTAGGGAGCTGAGCTTACAAAGGTGTTTATGGGCACTGACATCTCCGGCTGGCCCAAGGCCGATCATTTTTCCCGCCCGGAACGGGCGGATAAAAGGCAGCGCTTTCTGGATCGTCTGGCCTGGAATGCGGCGGGTTTCGTGATGCGGCCTTTCAATGCCCGGAGGCTGAGGCAGGAAAAAATTGCAGCTTCCGTTGGGCATCTGGAGGAGGGCCTCAGTCAAAAAACTGATGATGAGCTTCGCTTGAAAAGCAATGATCTGCGTTTGCGTCTGCGGACGGGCGGATTTACCTTCTCTTTGGTATCGGAAGCTTTCGCCCTGATCCGGGAGGCGGCAGACAGGGTGCTGGGTATGCGTCACTATGACTGCCAGCTCGTCGGGGGCTACACTATTTTAAACGGGCTGCTGGCAGAGATGGAAACCGGCGAAGGCAAAACCCTGGTGGCCACTCTGCCGGCAATAACCGCCGGGCTGGCCGGCATTCCTGTACACGTGGTTACCGTCAATGATTACCTGACCCTGAGGGATGCCGGATCGATGGGGGATTTATACCGCTTTTTCGGACTTTCCGTGGGATGCGTGGTTCATGAGAAAACACCGGCTCAGCGCCGGGCCGCCTATGACTGTGACGTTACCTACTGCACCAACAAGGATTTGGTCTTCGACTACCTCAGGGATCGTATTGTACTTGATGACAGTCCCGGTGCCTTGCATCTTCATGCGGAGAATCTTTCCCGCCGGGAAGGCAAAAGCAAGCGTCTGCTGATGCGGGGGCTGCATTTTGCCATTGTGGACGAAGTCGACAGCGTGCTGGTGGATGAAGCCCGGACTCCTCTGATTATTTCCAGGAACAAGGCAAACGAGGATGAAGAAGAAGTGGCCCGGCAGGCCCTGGAACTGGCCGGAAGCCTTCGGGAATCTCTTGATTACCGGTTCACGTTTGAACCCGATCAGGGAGTGAGAAGTATCATCGTAACTGAAAAAGGCCGCGAGACAATCCGGCAGGCGGCTTCGACCCTGGGGGCCGTATGGCAGGGTCCGATTCGCCGCGAGGAGCTGGTGCGCAAAGCCTTGACTGCCCTGTATCTTTACCGGCGGGACGAGCATTACCTGGTTGACGACGGTAAGATTGTAATCGTGGATGAATTCACCGGCCGTGGCATGCCGGACCGGTCCTGGGAAGGGGGGCTGCACCAGATGATCGAGGTCAAGGAGGAATGCCCGGTTACCGGACAGAACGAGACTTTGGCCCGCATAAGTTATCAGCGTTTTTTTCGGCGTTATCTGCGTCTTGGCGGCATGACGGGAACCGCCCGTGAAGTCCGCCGGGAACTCTGGTCCGTATACGGACTCTCTGTTGTTCCCGTTCCAACGAACAAACCCCTGGCCAGGAAAATAAAACCGGATCGGATTTATGCCACCTTGGAGGAAAAATATGCTGCAGTGGTGAACCGGGTGGAAGAATTGAACCGCCGGGATCTGCCGGTGCTTATCGGCACCCGTACCGTGGCGGTTTCAGAATATTTAAGCCGGTTGTTAGATGAGTACGGCATTGCCCATCAGGTGTTAAACGCAAAGCAGGACAAGGAGGAAGCCGGGATCGTGGCGCGGGCCGGAGAGCCGGGACGGGTAACCATTGCCACCAATATGGCCGGCCGGGGAACTGATATCATGCTTTCGACAGGTGTTGCAGAGCGGGGCGGACTGGATGTTCTTATGACCGAACGACACGAGTCCGGCCGGGTTGACCGGCAGTTGGCGGGCCGCTGCGGGCGCCAGGGTGATCCGGGCTGCTGTGAGGTGTTCGTTTCCCTGGAAGATCCGCTTTTCAGGGACGGATCGCCCGGTTTGGCAGGTCATGGCGCTTTATGGCTGCATAAAATCCGGTCAGGGTTATGGCAATCTGTTGGCAAAAAGGCAATAGCAAGGTCACAGCGAAAAATAGAAAAGGTTCATGCCGGGGTCAGAAAACGACTTCTGCGCTATGAGGAAAGCCGGAGCGATTCCCTTTCCTTTTCCGGCAGGAGTGAATAATGAAAATATCCGGCAAATACCCGAATATGGGAGGAAACCAGCAATGTGGAAAGTGATGGCAATGTTTTGTATGGCCTTATGGCTATGCCTGCAAGCGGCTGTACCGGTCATTGCCGAAGAAGGCGAAAAGACCTTACACCGGGGTTTGGTGGAACCCAGTGAAGTCATTGAGGTTAGTAGTCAGGTGCCCGGCATTATCAAAAGGGTGACTGCAAAACGGGGTGATCGCGTTGAAAAAGGCCAGGTTCTGGCCAGGCTGCGGGCAGGTGTGGAAAACGCCCGGGTCGAGCTGGCAAAGGCCCGGCTGGAATTTGCCCGCAGAAAGGTTGAACGCAACAGGGAGCTTTACGAAAAGCAGCTGATTTCGGTTCATGAAAAAGACGAGATGAAAACCGAGGTCCGCATAATGGAGCTGGAACTCAAAGAGGCCAGGGAAAAATTTGATTTGCGCACTATCCGCAGCCCGGTGACCGGTGTGGTGGTGGAGCGCTATCTCGGCCCCGGCGAATATATCGGGGAGGGTGCTGTTATGAAGATTGCCCGCATAGATCCGCTCAACGTGGAGTTGGTGGTGCCGGCCGAACTTTACGGAACTATAGACCGGGGGATGACAGCACAGATCATGCCCCAGGAGCCGCTGGAAGGAAAATACCAGGGCCGGGTGGTAATTGTCGACGAAGTCATTGATGCGGCCAGCGGCACCTTTGGAATACGTGTCAAGCTGCCCAATCCGGGTCATCGTCTACCCGCCGGGGTGAATTGCCGGGTCCGGTTTTCCGATTAGTGTAAAAATCTGACCCCACATGCACATCCTACACGGCATTCTGACAAAACTCAAAAACGAATTTGCCCGGTCCCAAAAAGGCCAGCAACGGGCTGCATGGTTCATATATACACTTGTGGCCATCATCATCCCGTTTGCTTCTGCCAA
>JAWOCW010000133.1:0-6093 GCA_046483615.1 Desulfosudaceae bacterium | reverse complement strand
CCGGAACAATGCCACGGGCGGGGCTGGCCTGGGATTGTCGATCGCGCGCGGCATCGTGGCCCTGCACGGCGGCCTTATTAATTATTCCAGGGAAAACGGGGTTACCCGGTTCAGTTTTTATATAAACAAATCGTGATCAGAAAATGAAAGGAGGGCTGGCATGGAAAACAGGACCAAACGAAAAGCCCTGCGGATCGTGTCCGTGGCGCTGCTTATCATGGGCGTCATGACCGTCGTGCCGCACGGCCGGGCCGGTGATTCGTCAATGTTGGGATATAAGGCATTGTGCACCTTCACGCCGATAAGCACCATTATTATTTTATATGTCGCTTTTACGATTCACAGGTACCTGGGCAATACTCGCCATACCGCGCCACATCAAAACTGACAAGGAGATGAATAAAGTGATAACCATGATCAAAAAAGGACTGCTTGTTTTATTCGCGAGCGGTTTAATTCTAACGGGATGTTCGACTACGGGGAGCAACTCCATGAAAAACATGAATTATGATGATTTAAAGGCTGATCTTTCCAAAATGACGGTTAAAAACCTTGATGATCAGGCGGTGGCTTTAGAAGCGCTTTGGCAGGACCGTCGGGCGGTGGTGGTGTTTTTGCGCCATTTCGGGTGAATGTTCGCCCGGCAGCAGGCTGCTGCCTTTATGGAAGTCAAAAATCAACTGGATGAAATGGACGTCGCCCTGGTCATGATCGGCAGCGGCAACATTGAAGAGGCACAAAAATTTATTGAAAAATTCGACCTCCAGGGGGAGATGTACCTGGACCCTTCTCTGGCCGTTTATAAGGCCTTCGGGCTGAAACGCGGTTTCTGGAAAACATTGGGACCGGCCTCGCTGGCTCGGGGAATCAGGACCATGACGAAGGGGTTTCACCAAGGCAGGAGCGCCGGGGATCTCTGGCAACAGGGTGGTGTTTTCGTGATCGGACCCGGCAACCAGTTGCATTTTCAACACCGCAACAAGAGTGCCGGGGATCAGGCGAAAATAAAGACCGTGCTGGAAGCTTCTTCGAAACCATGACCTGCCGTCAGCATAAAGTATAACAACAAGCGTATTATAATGATTGAATTATGGTTGTCCGCCATGTTATGGTAAGAAATAAAAATAAATTCAAAGTTAAAGGACTAAACCAAAATTCAGATGAATCATCAGAACGCTTCCCCAGAAAACGACAGCAGTGACAGACAAGACGATTCTCAAAAAGAAGGATCAGACGCGACCCAGGGGTCGGCCGAAGCCGTTTCGGCCGACCCCTCTGACCAGTGGAGTCTTTCAGATTTTACAGTTCCGGTAGATCGGGACAAAACCCGCTTTCACGATTTTACTTTGCCCGAAGCGGTCATGCACGCCATCAACGACCTGGGCTTTACCTATTGCACCCCCATCCAGGCGGAAATCCTGCCCAGCACCCTGAAGGGAAGAGACGCTTTTGGGCGGGCCCAGACCGGCACCGGCAAGACCGCCGCTTTCCTGATTTCCATCCTGACCTACCTGCTGAACAACCCCATCAAGGAGAAGCGGCAACCGGGCACGCCCCGGGTCTTAATCCTGGCCCCCACCCGGGAGCTGGTGGTGCAGATCAGCGAAGAAGCCCGGGATCTGGCCCGGCACAGCCAGGTGAATATCATTTCCATTTTCGGGGGCATGGATTTCAAACAACAGCAGCAGCAGCTCACCGGCCGGCCGGCTGATATCATCGTGGCCACCCCGGGACGACTGCTGGATTTTTCCAGGCGCCGCCTGCTGATGCTAAAAAAGGTCGAAGTGCTGGTGATTGACGAGGCGGACCGGATGCTGGACATGGGTTTTATTCCCGATGTCCGCAAAATCATTTACGCCACTCCCCAGAAAAGTAACCGCCAGACCATGCTCTTCAGCGCCACCCTGACCGATGCCATCACCCGCCTGGCCGCCAGTTGGACCCGCGACCCGGTCCAGGTGGCCATCGAACCGGAACAGGTGGCGGTGGATTCCATCGACCAGATCGTCTATATCGTTACCAGCGACCAGAAATTCGCCCTGCTCTACAATATCATCGTGCAGCAGGAGCTGGACCGGGTGCTGGTTTTCTGTAACCGCAAAGACGCGGTCAGCCGGCTGGCTGACAAGCTGAAAAAATACCGCCTCAAGTGTGAGATACTGACCGGTGACGTCCCCCAGCAGAAAAGATCCCACCGGCTGGAGGATTTCAAGGCCGGTAAAATCAGGATCCTGGTGGCCACCGACGTCATGGCCCGGGGCATTCACGTTGAGGACATGGACCACGTCATTAATTTTGATCTGCCCCATGATCCGGAAGACTATGTCCACCGCATCGGCCGGACCGGGCGGGCCGGAGCGGCCGGCACCTCCATCAGCTTCGCCGACGAGCGGGATTCTTTTTACATTCCCGAGATTGAGGATTTCATGGAACGCCCCCTGCCCTGCACCGAACCGGATCAGGACTGGCTGGTACTGCCGCGGCCTCCGGCCCGGAAAAAGAGCTCCGGCGACGGCAAAAAACCCCGGAGCGGCGGCAGCGGCGGCAGGAAAAGAGGCGGCGGGTCCAGGCGGCCCTCCTGACCGGCCCGTTAATCAAACAAAAGTTACTGAAATTCCCGAATCTTAAAAAATTTAATATCCGACCATTTCTCCATCACAAAATCCATCTGCCAAGGGCTTTTAGCCAGGCAGGTCAGATTCCCCTCCAGGTCCAGGGCCAGGTCGTAACGATTGGCCTTTTCAAAGGCGGCCAGCCTGGTCTTATCATCACAGCTCACCCAGCGGGCGGCGGCGTAGTCGACCGGTTCATAAGTGGCATCCACTCCGTATTCGCTCTTGAGCCGGGCCATGGTAACGTCAAACTGCAACACCCCGACCGCTCCTAAAATGATATCGTTGTTCATCAGCGGCCGAAAGGCCTGTACCGCGCCTTCCTCCACCAACTGCTTGACTCCCTTCTGGAGCTGCTTGGCCTTTAAAGGCGACCTCAGGCGCACGCGCCGGAAAAGCTCCGGCGCGAATTTAGGAATGCCCCGGAAGGTCAGCGGCTCTTTTTCCGTGAAGGTGTCTCCGATCATGATGGTACCGTGATTGTGGATACCGATGATATCGCCGGCCCAGGCCTCTTCGACAAAAGACCGGTCCCGGGCCAGGAAGGTGATGGGATTGGCGATGATCATGTCTTTGCCGGTGCGGTGATGGCAGAGCCGCATGCCCCGTTGAAAATGACCCGAGCAGATTCGCACAAAGGCGATCCGATCCCGGTGGGCCGGATCCATGTTGGCCTGAATTTTAAACACAAACCCGGAAAAGGCCTCTTCAGCCGGATCAACCAGGCGGGTATCAGCCGGACGCGGCAGCGGCCCGGGAGCTACCTCCACAAAAGTGTCCAACAACTCCCGGACCCCGAAATTGTTAACGGCGCTGCCGAAAAAGACCGGGGTCTGGCTGCCGTTCAGAAAATCCGGCATGCTGAAGGGATCGGCCGCCCCCTCCAACAGAGCGATATCCTCCCGCAGTTCATCGGCCTGGCCGCCCAGGGCCTCGTCAAGACGGGTATCAGACAGGTCGTCAATCAGCAGAGACCCGCCGGCCGGAGTTTGCTCGCCGGGGGCGAAAAGATTCAGGGTTTTTTGATAGAGGTTGTAAGTGCCTTTGAAACGCTGGCCCATGCCGATGGGCCAGGTCAAAGGAGCGCACTCGATCTGCAGGGTCTCCTCGATCTCACCAATTATATCAAGAGGATTCATGCCTTCCCGGTCAAGCTTGTTGATAAAAGTAAGAATCGGGGTATTCCGCATGCGGCAGACCTCCATCAGCTTGCGGGTCTGCGTCTCCACCCCCTTGACGCTGTCAATCACCATGACGGCGCTGTCCACGGCCGTCAAGACCCGGTAGGTGTCTTCGGAAAAGTCCTGATGACCGGGCGTGTCCAGCAGGTTTAAAGAGAAATCCCGGTATTCAAACTGCATCACCGAACTGGTCACCGAAATGCCCCGCTCCTGCTCAATGCTCATCCAGTCGCTGGTGGCGTGCCGGGCGGCCTTGCGGGCCTTGACCGAACCGGCCATGTTGATGGCGCCGCCAAAGAGCAGCAGTTTTTCCGTCAGGGTTGTTTTACCGGCATCAGGATGACTGATAATGCCGAAAGTACGCCGCCGGTCAATTTCCCGCCGGCCTTTACGATCAAGGGAATGATTCATTTTTATTTGTCTCTTTTTCCTGGCCGGTCTGGCCGACCCGTAACCGCGGCGATCAATAGACCGAAAGCAGCCGGCAGCCGCGATCAGGATACCAATCCGCGGATTGTGAATTTAAAGCCTGGTCTGATTAAAACTGATAAAGGAAAATATTCGCCCTACCCGGCTTCAGACATATCAACCAAACTTTCCATGTCCCGCAGGACAATGTCGCGGTTGCTGACCTGAATAACATCATCACCGGCCATTTTTGTCAGGGTCCGGGAAATTGTTTCCGGGGTGGTGCCGATCAGGCCGGCCAGCTGATTTTTGGAAACCGGCAGGGTGACGGTGTTGTTATTGTCCTGTTCTTCTGCCAGGACCAACAGGTAAGCGGCCAGGCGGGCGGGTACTTCCTTCAAGGCCAGGTTCTCCACCATGACCGTAAATTCCCGAAGCCGCATGGACAAGACCGCCAGCATATTCATGGCCAGGGAGGGATGGGCGGTAATCAGTCCGACAAACTCCCGGCGCGGCAGAAACACCAGCCTGGAGGATTCCAGGGCCTGGGCCGTGGCCGGAAAATGGCTGCCCTGGAAAACCGGCACTTCGCCGAAAGGTTTGCCCGGCCCATAGATATGGAAGATGTGCTCCTTGCCTTCCAGTGACAACTTGTAAATTTTGACCCGGCCGGTTTCAATAATATAAAAACCGTTACCCAGATCTCCTTCACTGAAAACAATTTCGCCTTTATGAAAAGTTCTGGTTTCGGAGATACCGGCAATATTGTCGATATGCTCCGCTTCCAGTCCTTTGAAAAGCGGCAGCGTCCTGATCAGGTCGGTGGTTGCCGTTGTCACGCTCTTGTCTCCCTGATTCTTGAACCCGGAGCTTTGTTATTCACCGCTTTCTCCAATTTTTTGATAAATGCCCCCCTGCTTATTCTCCGCTGTTATATTTTACGGCCATCTCCACCTCGGCATAACCGGCGTAATCATCACTCGATCTTATAATTATGCGGACTTCGCTTCCGGTTTTGGTGGCCCTTAAATATTCTTCCTCCCCGGTTCCCGCTTTTTCCGCGATCTCCCAGTCATTTTTCCCCATTTCCGTATCATAGAAGGACACTACCTCATCCATATCAGCTTTTGCGGCGTAAGAAATCACCTGGGAAACCCGGCCTCCTTTTTCCAGCCTTTGATAGGAAGTCCGCACGGCTCCGGGATAAACCGGCACGTCTTCAGGGTCTGAGCCGGAAACTTCTTCGGGATGCTCCTGGGCATCCCCGGCTTTATCGCCGGTTTTGTCCCCGGTTTTGTCGCCGGTTGTCCCGGTTTCAGAAGGCCCGGCCGCGGACTCTGCAGTTGCCGAACCGGAGCCGGAAGCAGGCCATACCGCGGCTACAGTCTCGTTATTATACCTGGTCACGACCAGGCCCATCTTGCGGCCGTCCCCGGCCAGCTCGGCAACCCGTATTTCTTCGTCCAAATATTCGGAAGCGGAATCAAGCTGTTCGGGTGCTATGTCCAGAGCCTCCATTTCCTTTTTGACTTCCCAGCCTTTCTCCTTAAAATATTGGAGAAAACTGTCATAGACCTGATCGGCGGGCCTGTCGGAGGTGGTGACCCGGAGTTCTGCCTCACTCTGCGGCAGATCAATCTTATAGGCCTTATCCAGAAACCCGGGGGGCATGCCGGTTTCAGCCTTTGTGCCGGCATGAGGTATTACCGAAGAAACTTCCACGCCCAGTTTATCCGTTACTAACGGCAGAATTTTGTGCCTGTTAAGGTAGCCGAACACAACCAACCCTGCCAGCAATAGCAACATTATCAAAAATACCAGCAAACAGCCCGGCAGACAGCCTTTTTTCTTAGACTCGGATTCTTTTTCCAAAACAACCTCCCGGAAAGAAC
>JAWOCW010000055.1:0-4716 GCA_046483615.1 Desulfosudaceae bacterium | reverse complement strand
TGGGACGACGGCACCTCCAGGGTTCTTTCCGTCATCTCGAGGATCTCCCTGTCCTCGTCCCCCAAGTCGGGGTGATCGTTATCCCGGCTGTTGCCATTTCCGTTTACGGCTGACTTGTCGTTGTTATCCGCCATATTTATCCCCCTGACCCGGACATTTCCTGACATTTCCTGACATTTTCGAATGTATGTTTAATCAATTGATCATATTTAAGATGGCTGACTGCTTAACTGCCGTTTGACATAAGGTCCGCGGGCGCCCGTTAAACAAAACACCCTTGTTTTGTATACATATTTTAATATTTATACCAGCCAAGAGGCCAGATGTCAAGGCCTTTGCCGTGTCACCCCACCCTGAAACAGCCGGGTAAGGCGAATTACCACGCTTTTATTCCTGGCGTTCCAGCCCGATTTGAATAATACCGCCGCGAGTGATAAGATAAACATCAATAAAAATACCAGGCAAGACGACTGATGAGAAAATTTTTTATTGATGAACCGGTAGCGGACATCGGAACTGTATATCGGATAAAAGCCCCCGATTCAAGGCATATAAAGGATGTCCTGCGGCTGAAACCCGGCGCGTTCATCCGGCTGTTCAACGAGGCCGGTCAGCAGTTCGAGGCTGCTATTCAGAGCGTCTCCGCCGAAGGAGTGGAAGTAATTATCACCGCAGCTTTTGCCGGCCGGAATGAATCCCGCGCCCGTATTACGGTAGCCCAGGCCTTTTTGAAAAATAAAAAAATGGATAGCCTGGTGCGACAACTCACCGAGCTGGGCATAACCGCCTGGGTGCCGGTGGTCACTGAACATGCCGTGGTGAAACCTGATCCCAGGCGATTGCCGGCCCGGATCAGCCGCTGGCAAACCATTGCCAGGGAAGCCGTCAAGCAATGTGAACGGGACGTTATTCCGGATATTCAGCCGCCGCTAACCCTGGAAGAAGCGCTGGCGGACAATCAGCAATATGATCTCAAAATCATCTTCACGGCCCGGGGCGGCCGGCCCTTGAGCGAGATAGCCGCCGACGCTCCTGAAGCCCCTTCCCTGCTTATTCTGCTGGGGCCGGAAGGCGGCTTTAGCCCTCGCGAAATCGAGCTGGCTGAAAGCCATGGTTTCGAGCCGGCCATGATGGGGCGGCGCGTCCTGAAAGCGGACACCGCCGCGGTGGCGGCCTGCGCCCTGGCGCAGAGCCTTTTCGGGGATATGGGAGACAAGGGATAAAAAATATTTTAAAAATTCTTGACAAGACCGCCGGGGTCTATTAGTTAATTACTTTACTTACAGCATGCCGAGGTAGCTCAGCAGGTAGAGCAGGTGACTGAAAATCCCCGTGTCGGTGGTTCGAGTCCGCCCCTCGGCACCAGTAAAAACAACAAGTCAGGGCAATCATGAAAATGGTTGCCCTTTCTTGTTGGCGTTCTGTCCCCGCCTTGTCCCCCCAATTATCTTTCCATGATGGCCAGGATCCGCTCCACGTCCACGTAATTCTCAAAATGGGCGGCCAGGCGGTCGTAATTCTCGTCCTTGACCTGGCGCTGGTCGCGACGGACGATGGCATCATCAAAGGGAAGCCGGTTCTTTTCAGCCAGGGCCCGGAGAAATTGTCCGCGAAAGGCGCCGCTGTCAAACAGGCCGTGCAGGTAGGTGCCGAAAATCCGCCCGTCCGGGCTCATGGCACCGTCTGACACGAAACCGCCCTGACCGTCTTCCAGTTCCACCAGGGGCGCCACCCCCTCTCCCGTGCGGGTCCGGCCCATGTGAATTTCATAGCCGCTGACCGGGGAGTTAAAAATCTGATCCCGGCCGGTGGAAAGCCGGACCTGTTTGACCTCTTCCAGGCGGGTGGATATGTCCAGCAGCCCCAGGCCGGGATATTCCCTCAGGTCACCCTCCAGGCCAAGCGGGTCCTCCACGACCCTGCCCAGCATCTGATAGCCGCCGCACAGTCCCACCACCATCTTGCGGTCATCGCGGATAAACTCCGCCAGGGCGGCCGGCCAGCCGGCCTGGCGCAAAGTAACCAGATCGTGAATGACGCTCTTGCTGCCGGGAATGATCAGGGCCTGGTAGTCGTCCAGCTTATCCGGCTGCTCCAGCCAGGTCACGGTTACCCCGGGTTCCTGCTGCAGGGCCTCGATATCGGTAAAATTGGAAACGTGCGGCAATCGCAGCACGGCCAGGTTGATCCGGCCGGGTCGGGGACCGGCCTCGTTCTTCATGGCCGCGTCCAGGGACATACTGTCTTCGGTATCAATGGCAAAGCCCCGGTAAACCGGTACCAGGCCCAGCACCGGCTTGCCGGTTTTTTCTTCCAGAAAGGCGATGCCGTCGTCAAACAGACGGGGATCGCCCCGGAATTTATTAATGATGAAGCCCGCTACCAGATCCCGTTCGGCTTCTGAAATCAGCTCCAGGGTGCCCACGATCTGGGCGAAAACGCCGCCCCGGTCGATATCGGCCACCAGGATGACCGGCGCCTCCAGGCTGAGGGCCAGGTCAAAATTGACGATATCATGCTGCCGCAGGTTGATCTCGGCGCAGGAGCCGGCCCCTTCCATGACAATGGCTTCATGGTCGGCGGCCAGGGCGGCAAAACTGTTGAGAATGGTCTGTTTCAGTTTGTCTTTATATTCATAATAAGACTGGGCCGGCATGGTCTGGTGAACCTGCCCCAGCACCACCACCTGGGAGCCGGTCTCGCTGCATGGTTTCAACAGGACCGGATTCATGTGGACCGAGGGAAGGCAGCCGGCGGCCTCGGCCTGGGCCGCCTGGGCGCGGCCGATCTCCCCTCCCTCCAGGGTGACATAGGCATTGTTGGACATGTTCTGGGCTTTAAAGGGCGCTACCCGGATGCCCCGGTTTTTAAGAATCCGGCAAAAGGCGGTGGCGGTGACGCTTTTACCGACATCAGAACCGGTCCCCAGAAAAAGAACTTTTTGAACTTTCTTCATGTAGTTCCGTGTATCAGATTAAGCACCATCCGACCGGATTTGATGATATTGCCGGTCGGGCTTGTGGATATGACCATATGATCAGGTCAGACTCGAATCATTAAGATTTTTTACCCGGGAACTGGCTGTCAGAATCATATAGGTGGCCGCGGCCCGGGCCACCAGATTATCCTTGTCATTGGTAACCGTAATCTCTCCCAGGGCGGTATTGCGGCCCTTGTGAAGAATATGCCCCTCGGCAAAAAGCATCCCTTCGGAAAAAGAAGCCAGGTAATTGATGCTCATGTCTATGGTCACAAACGTTTCTTCCGGCGTGACCATGCCCACCAGGGCCATGGCCACGGCTGAGTCAGCCAGAGAAAAAATGGCACCGCCATGGGCGATACCAAAGGGATGGGTCAGCTTGGGATCAAAAGCCAGACTCAACCTTGACCAGCCCTTCTTGATATCGACCAGCTCAATACCCAGCAAAGACCAGAAAGGAGACCGATTCTTCATGGTCTCCTCAATGAGCGCCCTGGTTTCAGCATCAAATGGTTCATAATCGGGCATGATATTCACTATCCCTGTAAAGTCAATCCCTCCCGCCATGACGGGCAGTCAGTCAGACAGCCGGGAATCAGTCCAGGTATTCCATTGATTCCTGCTTGGTCTGGGAAAGTTTCCAGTCACCGTCTCGTTTTACCAGGGTATGCACGGTAGTGGAACGATTGTGCCGGTAACTGTCCGGTCCGGACAGCCGCCTGGCGACCTGAACGGTCTTGACCTTGGCCTCCTGGTCGGAAATATCAAGCACCTTGATCTCTTCTATTTCATGTTCCAGGTCGTAAATTTCAAAAATCTTGGGACAGATCATTTTCATCTTTTCATAACCGGGACTCTCCTCGTCCAGGGTGGCCAGATAACCATCCAGGTCTTCTTCCTGGAGTGCCTTGAGGTTCTCCCGGAGAACCTTCTCGACGGCCTCTTTTTCAGCCGCGTTATCCGCGCATCCGGTCATAATCGTCATGCTGATAAAAGTCACGGAAATAATCATTGCCAATAATTTTTTCATACCTGCCCCCTTTTTCAAAATTTTTCCGGCCTGGGCCGGTTGGTATTATGGTGTCAGACAAACATCCGTACTTCCGCCGGTTCCTGAAAAAAATCCATCCTTTTCCTGATTTCCGGACCTATCATGGGCAGAACACTGTTGGTAATGGCGCCCTCATCGCAGACTCGCACGCAATTAAAACATAACAGGCAATCATCCCCGAAAACCGGCTTGGGGTCCAGGGTTATATTGCCGCTGGGGCAATTCTCAACACATATGCCGCATTCCGTGCAAGCTTCTTCATCAAGACCCATGGGCAGCAGCATCGGTTTCAGAACGTGGAGACCGGATTCAGCGGCCTTTTCCCGGACTTCCTGCCGTTGATAATTCAAATCATCAACCGATATTCCCGGTGGTGAATCAACCGCGGACTGCTCCAGAACCTTGCCCGCGAAACGGCTGACTTCGGCCAGGTCCTGATCTCCGGGCCGGTTTTTGCCCGGCTGATCCTCGTCCTGCCAGAGCATGGAGTGGGCAGCCGGAACCTTTATTCCACCCAGCACGATCATGCCTTTCTCCGCCAGCACCGCGGCCATTTCGTAAAGAGTTATTCCGCTGGAGACCATACCGTAGGTGGTAAATACCGCCGCCCGCGCGCCCGGTGCTTCCGGCAGTCGGGCCAGAAAATCCATAATCAACGGCAGGGCATGGTTGGCGTAAGTAGGCG